>JBDSZM010000426.1:0-9385 GCA_039925165.1 Burkholderiaceae bacterium | reverse complement strand
CCACCTTCAGCAAGGGCGTCTACATCCCCGAGCTCCTGTTCGTCGCGTTCCAGGCCACGTTCGCCGGCATCACCTGCTGCCTGATCGTCGGCGCCTTCGCCGAGCGCATGAAGTTCTCGGCGGTGCTGCTGTTCATGGCGCTGTGGTTCACCTTCAGCTATGCGCCGATCGCCCACATGGTCTGGTACTGGATGGGTCCCGATGCGTACACCGGCAAGGACGTCGTCGACGCGATGAACGCGAAAGCCGGTTTCCTGTGGCAGATGGGCGCGCTCGATTTCGCTGGTGGCACGGTGGTGCACATCAACGCCGCCGTGGCCGGCCTGGTCGGTGCGTATATGGTCGGCAAGCGGGTCGGCTACGGCCGCGAGGCCTTCACGCCGCACTCGCTGACGCTGACGATGGTCGGAGCCTCGCTGCTGTGGGTGGGCTGGTTCGGCTTCAACGCCGGCTCCGCACTCGAGGCCGGCAACAGCGCGGTTCTCGCCTTCATGAACACCTTCGGTGCGACCGCGGCAGCCGTACTGGCCTGGTGCCTGGGCGAGATGATGGTCAAGGGCAAGGCCTCGATGCTCGGTGCAGCCTCGGGCGCGGTGGCCGGACTGGTCGCCATCACGCCGGCAGCGGGCAACGTCGGGATGATGGGCGGGTTGGTGATCGGCTTCGTGGCCGGCCTGGCCTGTCTGTGGGGCGTGAGCGGGCTGAAGAAGTTGCTCGGTGCCGATGACTCGCTCGACGTTTTCGGGGTCCATGGCGTCGGCGGCATCGTCGGCGCCTTGTTGACGGGCGTGTTCAACGCGCAGGCCCTGGGCGGGCCAGGCCTGGTCGGCGACTGGGTTACGGCGTCGGTCACGTCCAACGGCATCGGCGCACAGGTCTGGATCCAGCTCAAAGCGGTGCTGATGACGGTGGTCTGGTCGGGTGTGGTGTCGCTCGTCGCCTTCAAGATCGTCGATATGGTGGTCGGCCTGCGGGTCAGCGAGGAAGACGAGCGCGAAGGCCTGGACATCACGTCGCACGGCGAGACGGCGTATCACAACTGACAGCGACTGCGCCCCGGACCAGCACTTCCCGGTCGCCGCTCCAAACGCAAAAGCCGCCCGAGGGCGGCTTTTGCGTGATGTCAAGATTTTAGGCCTGAAAGGTACTGGTGAGCCAAGGGCAACCGTGTAAGCGACTGATGATGCCGGTTTCTTCACCCAAAGTAAAAAAATGAGGGTATAGCGTGCGCTCAGTGCCGTTCGTTCCAGCCGTTCCGGCGAGAGTCGAGATTTGCTTGTCGACGTAAGAAAAATCAAGACACATAAGAACTGCCGGCGCGTTTACGCGGAGATTCAACCGCTCCTCGCTAAGTCTTTCACAACCTAACATGCGACGGTAGTAATTCACGTGCCTTGGATTGACCTCAAGTACAAGCATGTCGCACTTTTTGATTCGGTGTGCGACGATGAACGCGACATGAAATAGCGATGCAAGGACATGCTTCGCACCGTCCATAGGATCCATCGCGAGCTTCGTAAACTCACATATTCGTAATTGGCGACTGCGAAGCGTCGATATTTCGTCTCGAAATGCACCTTCGGCAGAAAGGCCGTCGCCACCGTCTAAACCGACGGTGATTGTTCCTATAGTTTCGTCATGTTCAGTAGCGCTCAGCGTGATCCGGTTGGCGTTGTAGTCCAGCGGTAATGACGCGCCCTGATAGCCACGCCATTCATAGCGCCGCTTGATCAGGATGTTGGCCGAGCTGCGATGGCCGTCCGAATCCGCCGCTCGGATCTTGACGAGTCGTGATCCGACCCGACTGTTGGCGAGTTCCAGGGCTTGCGGGTCGTTGTAGCGGGTCATGGTTCGCACTGGCTCGAACCCACCACTTTTCGAACTTGCCGGCAAGAGAACCTCCGCGGTCTGATTCCACCCCATGTGTTCTGTATTCATCGGCCGGTGCGTGTTGAAGTTGAGTCTTGACATTGGCGGGATCGCGCGACTCGGCCCGATCCATATCCCTAGACGAACTTTCTCACAGGGGGCCGAGACCGGTGTAGCCAATTGTTGTCCACAGCCGCCCCGGCGTCCCTGAGCCTGGCAGCCCTGCATCCGAGGAAACGGCGGTTCGGAGCCGCGGATTCGCGCAACACTGCGCACCTTCGGCGGCTGCCCGGGGCCGGCACCCAATGCGGGGGTAGGAATCGCTGTTTCAAGCTGCTACAACCCATTTCGCCCCATCAGCCTTCATAGGTTCGATGGGCTCTCCGGCCGTCATCGTCGATGGCACCAGGGCATTGGCAGCCCGACCCTTTCGGGGGTTGAACGAGATCCAACGATGAGACCCGCGGTGATTCGAATCTTCGGCCATTACATGAATCGGCGCCTGCTGTTGCAGGTGGTCTTCGACTTCGGGCTGATCGTGGCCCTGATGATTGCCGCGTTTCTCCTGTATGTGGAGCGCTCGACCGTGTCGATCTCGCTCGTGTCGGCCACCGCGACACAAGGGTTTTCCCTGGCCGCCGCGGTATTCGTGATCAACACGGCTTCCGGCTTCTATCAGCCATCGTACGGCCGCACCTTCGGTCAGACCTGCGCCCGCGCCGCCCTAGCGTCGATGTTTGCCCTGCCGGTTGCCTATTTCATCTTCCGCCTGCTGCCGGTGGATGCGGCCGGCGGCGAGGTCATGGGGACCGCCGCCATGATCAGCGTGGCTGCGGTCATTGCGCATCGCGTTTACGCCGCACACTCTTCGTCGGCCACGACGCGACGTTCGCGCGTGATGGTGCTGGGTTCGGGCATGGCGGCCCAGGTCGTCGGCAACACCCTGCGCGAGTCCGACCCGTTCGTGGAGGTGGTGGGCTACATCCGTGCGCCTAACGAGAAGCAGCTGTCGGTGCCTGCGGCGGAACTCATCACGCTGCAGAAGACCTTGGCTCATACCGCGGCGCGCGCCGATGTGAGCGAGATCGTCGTTGCGCTGACCGAACGGCGTGGTGGCAGCATGCCGATGCGCGACCTGCTCGACTGCAAGATCCAGGGAATCATGGTCTGTGACCTGGCCACCCATTTCGAGCGTCGCCTCGGCCAGATCCGCATCGATTACGTGAACGCTGGCTGGCTGATCTTTGGCGACGGTTTCAATCAGGGCGTGTTCCGACCCGCCGTCAAGCGGATCTTCGACATCGCGATGGCGCTGCTTCTGCTGGCAGTGTCGTCGCCGGTCATTTTGCTCACCATGGCCTTGATCACGCTTTCGAGCCGGGGGCCGATCTTTTATACGCAGCCGCGGGTGGGGCTGAACGGCAAGCATTTCCATGTGATCAAGTTCCGCAGCATGAAGACCGATGCGGAGCGCGACGGGACGCCGCGCTGGGCCCGCGCCGGCGACGACCGGGTCACCCCGCTCGGCAGGATCATCCGCAAGTTCCGCATCGATGAGCTGCCGCAGCTCATCAACGTGCTCAAAGGCGAGATGAGCATGGTCGGCCCGCGCCCCGAGCGTCCGTTTTTCGTGGACAAGCTGGTCGACGACATTCCCTACTACTCCGTGCGCCACAGTCTCAAGCCGGGGTTGACCGGTTGGGCGCAGGTCCGCTATCACTACGGCGCGACCGTGGACGACTCGCAGCAGAAGCTCCAGTACGACCTGTACTACGTGAAGAATCACACCCTCTTCCTCGACTTGCTGATCATGCTCGAGACGGTGGCTGTCGTTCTGACAGGCAAGGGCGCGCACTGATGCAGGGTGCCCCGCGCCGCGAGTTCCTGCTCGCGGCCCGCAAGAACTCGTGGAGCGGCCAGTGGATGTCACGGCAGTAGGGGCAGGCGTAGCGGCAGCGTTGTATGCGCTGCTGACCCTCTATTCCATCGGTTCGGGCGCGTTTTTGCGCCCGCTGTCTTGGGCACGTGTCGCTTTTGCCTGCGCAATCGGCGGCACGGCCTTGTGGGCCGGTGCCGAACTGTGGACCCACCTCTACCCGCGCTCTTTGCCACCGATGGCCAGCGCATCGACCGATCTGCTTCGGTACGGCTTGTGGTTCTGGTTGCTGTTGCAACTGATTCCGTCCTCGAAGGTGGGTGTCGCGCCGGGACAGCGCAGCGGCCTGCGAACAGCGGCGATTGCGGTGCTGGCGTTCGATGGCGCACTGCTCCTGATGAGCGGCTACCCGCCTTTGCGCGACAACGCGAGTCGGTTGGTGGTATTCGGAAGTCTGGCGCTGCCGGTGTTCGGCCTGTTGTTGATCGAACAACTGTTCCGGAACGTGCCCGAAGACTTCCGCTGGCATGCGAAGCCGCTGTGTATCGCCTTGGGCAGTTGCTTCCTGTTCGATGTCTATCTCTACTCGCATGCGGTACTGATCGGACGCTTCGATCCGACCGCGGTGGCGATCCGCACGGGCGTCCATGCGATCGCCGTTCCGTTGCTCTATCTCGCCTCTCGGC
Organism: Burkholderiaceae bacterium; assembly: GCA_039925165.1. GTDB lineage: Bacteria > Pseudomonadota > Gammaproteobacteria > Burkholderiales > Burkholderiaceae_C > JBDSEG01. Next base: position 4,954 of record JBDSZM010000426.1, on the reverse strand, counting down.
GAAGGTCCGAATGGGTTGCGAGGCTACAGGTATCGCGCACCGCGGTATTCCACACCGCCACGCTTTTTCTGACCGGCATCTACTTGCTCTTCATCTCGGCGATCGGCTATTACGTTCGCGACTTCGGCGGCGACTGGGGCACTGCGCTGCAAAGCGGACTCGTCTTCTTCGCACTCGTCTTTCTCGCGGCACTGCTGTTTTCAGGCGCCGCGCGCTCGCGGGTCAGAGTTTTCATCGGAAAACATTTTTTCAGCTATCGCTACGACTACCGGGCTGAGTGGCTGCGCTTCACGGCCATGCTGTCGGGCAACAGTTCACCGCGAGAGATGGGTGGACTGGTCGTGCGCGGCTTGGCCAACATGCTGCAGAGCCCCGGCGGCGCCCTGTGGACCTCCAGTCCCGGCAGCGGGGAGTTCGTCCAGGCTGCGTACTGGAACTTCCCTTCGACCTCGGACAAGGTCCAAGTCGCTTCGGGTTTTTCGAGCTTCCTGCTGCGCAAGGCGTGGGTCATTGACCTGCGCGAGTACGCTGAACACCCCGAGCGTTATGCAACGGCCGACATCCCCGACTGGTTACCCAGAGTTCCTGCTGCCTGGCTCGTCGTGCCACTCATCGTTCTCGACGAGCTGATCGGCTTCGTGGTGTTGTCGGCGCCGCACGCCTCGACCGAGGTGAACTGGGAAGTGCGCGATCTTCTGAAGACTGCCAGCCGTCAGGCGGCGACCTTCCTGGCTCAATTGAACGCTACGGAGGCGCTGCTGGAGGCCCGCAAGTTCGACGCATTCAACCGGATGTCGGCATTTGTTGTGCACGACCTCAAGAACATCGTCACCCAGCTGTCATTGATGATGCAGAACGCAAGGCGACTGCAAGACAATCCCGAATTCCGACAAGACATGCTGACCACGGTTGAAAATTCACTTGAAAAGATGCGCCAGCTCATCCTGCAGTTGCGCGAGGGAGAGACGCCGATGGGCGTGCAGTGCGGCGTCGATCTCACCCCTATCGTCCAACGCCTGCAGGCCATGTCGGCGGCTCGCGGGCGATCGCTCGAAGTGAAGATCGTCGATGCACTGACCGCCAGCGGGCATGAAGAACGGCTGGCGCGCGTGCTGGGGCATTTCGTGCAGAACGCATTTGACGCAGCGCCCGGCCACGGTCATGTCTGGATGTCGCTGCAGCGAGTCGGCTCGATGGCCAAGATCGTCGTCGGCGACAACGGTCACGGCATGACCCAGGAATTTGTCCGAACTCGATTGTTCCGCCCGTTCCACACCACCAAGCCCAATGGCATGGGCATCGGTGCTTACGAGAGCTTTCAATATGTCCGCGAACTCGGTGGCACGATCGACGTGCAAAGCGAGATTGAGCGCGGCACTGTGATGTCCATCTCGCTGCCGCTCTTCGCCGCCCGACAAAGCAGCGATACCGTCGCTGTCAGCCCCAAATGACTGTGGCTAAGGCCTTGCAGCTGCTGATTGTCGAAGACGATCCGGCGCTGCAGAAGCAGATCAAGTGGTCGCTCGACCGCTTCGCCTCGGTGTGTGCGGCCGATCGCACGAGCGCGCTCGCGCAGTTCCGCCGCAACCCCGTGCCGGTCGTGACCATGGACCTCGGCCTGCCCCCGGACAAGGACTCGGTATCGGAGGGCTTCGCGCTGCTCGAGGGTCTGCTTGGCATCGATCCGACAGTCCGGGTAATCGTCCTGACCGGGCAGAACGATCGGGAGAATGCACTGCGCGCGTGCAAGCTCGGTGCATACGACTTCATGACCAAGCCGTTCGACGCGGACGTGCTCGACCTCACGGTGGAGCGCGCCTTGCGCATGTATGACTTGCAGTCCGAGAATTCTCGCCTGAGCGCCCTTCAGGTCGATGATGCGCTCACCGGGCTCACGACGCGCGATCCGGCGATGCTGCGGATCTGTCGCACGATCGAGAAGGTGGCCAGGTCCAGTGCAACCGTCATGCTTCTCGGCGAAAGCGGCACCGGCAAGGAGGTGCTTGCGCAAGGCTTGCATCACGCCTCGAAGCGGTCGGGTAAGTTTGTCGCTATCAACTGCGCGGCGATTCCTGAGAATCTGCTTGAAAGTGAGTTGTTCGGGTACGAGCGCGGCGCTTTCACTGGCGCCACCAAGACGACCGTCGGTCGGTTCGAAACCGCTGAAGGTGGAACGTTGTTCCTCGACGAGATCGGTGACTTGCCGATGCCGTTGCAGGCCAAACTGCTTCGCTTTCTTCAAGAGCGCACCATCGAGCGCGTCGGTGGCCGCCAAGTCATCGCGGTCGACGTGCGCGTGGTGTGCGCGACCCATCAGGATCTGCAATCCGGTACTCAGCAAGGTCGCTTCCGCGAAGATCTCTACTACCGCCTCGCAGAGATCATCGTCAATATCCCGCCGCTGCGTGACCGCCAAGGCGACCCAGTTCTGCTGGCCCATGCCTTCCTCAAACGGTTCTCGCAGGAGCAGAAAACCGCCTTGCGATTCACCGATGACGCGCTGCGTGCGATTGAGGTATACCCATGGCCGGGCAATGTGCGCCAACTGCTCAATGTGGTCAAACGATCGGCGATCATGGCTGACGGCAATCGGGTGACGCTGGAAGACATCGGGTTACCCGACCCCGGGGCAAAGTCAGACGAACAGGACGGGCTTAACCTTCGCGCCGTGCGCGAAGCTGCCGAGCGTGGGGCCGTCGTTACTGCGCTCGCGCGAGCGAACGGAAACATTGTCAAAGCGTCGGAGATCCTCGGAGTCACCCGTCCGACACTGTACGACCTCATGAATCGACTGGCGATCAGGTAAGAGGCGTGCGCTGAGCCGGGCTTCGATATCCCGTACAAAGCGCCGCAATCAACTAAGCCGCGAATCCTCCAGGGAAAACACACTGTGAATGCTGTCAGACATTGCCTTTATCTGCTTTTCTCGTTATTTGCTTTGACAGCTTGCGGCGAAGAAGAGCCGGAGATGTTGGTCCAGTCTGCCAAAACATATATCGCCAAGAAGGACAACAAGGCGGCGATCATTCAGCTCAAGACCGCCTTGCAAGGCAAGCCCGATTTGGCGGAAGCGCGCCTTCTGCTCGGGCAAACCCTGCTTGATAGCGGTGATCCGGTTTCCGCCGAAGTCGAATTGCGAAAGGCCGTTGCCCTGAAGCATCCCGACGCTGCAGTGTTACCCGTTCTTGCCCGCTCCATGCTGCAGCAGGGGCAGGTAAAGAAGGTCACCGAGGCGTACGCATCGACCGAACTGGCCGACCCGGGGGCAGCCGCCGATTTGAAGACCTCGGTGGCGGTGGCCTTTGCTGCCCAAGGGAACATCAAGCTGCGCGATGCGGCCCTCGCATCCGCACTCGAATCCGTGCCCGACTACGGTCCTGCCGTGCTGGTTCGGGCTCGTGCGGCAGCGCAGCAGCGAGATTTCGACACTGCGCTGAAATTGACAGATACCGTTCTGAGCAAGACGCCCGACAACTACGAAGCGTGGCAACTCAAAGGCGATCTGCTTTTGTTTGCCAAGGCCGATTCCGCTGGGGCCGTCGACGCGCATCGCAAGGCGCTTGCCGTTCGCGGCGACCTTGTACCTACGCACGCCAGCATCGTGTCGATTCTGCTGTCGCAGCGCGACGTCGCTGGCGCTACCGCCCAGGTCGACGCGTTGAAAAAGGTCGCGCCGCACCACCCACAGACCAAGTTGCTGCAAGCTGAACTCGCGTTCATAAAAAGTGACTTCAAGGCAGCCAAGGAACTCATCCAGCAGGTTCTCAAAGTCGCGCCGGAAAACGCCAAGGCGTTGCAGATCGCGGGCGCGATCGAGATCCAGCCCGGAGGGTCGACAGCGCAGGCCGAGCGATTGCTGACAAAGTCGCTGCAGAAAGCGCCGGGGGTGGTGCCGACGCGCCGGTTGCTGGCGCAGACCTACCTGCGCTCGGGGCAACCGAAAAGAGCGCTTGAGACGCTGGAACCGCTTCTCGACAAGCCTGGAGCGGACAATGAGACATTGGCGATCGCCGCGCAGGCCCACTTGCAAAACGGCGACCCCAAAAAGGCCGAGGCTTTGTACACCCAGGCGGCCAAGCAGGACCCGGCAGACGTGCGCAGTCGCACGGCACTTGCGCTGGTGGAGTTCTCGAAAGGCCATGCCGATGCCGCGTACTCGCAGCTGGAGCAACTGGCGGCATCCGACCCGGGGGCGATCGCAGACATGACCTTGATTAATGCCTACTTTCGCCAGGCCAAGTTCGACGCGGCGCTGAAAGCGATCGACAACCTCGAGCGCAAGCAGCCGGGCAAACCCCTCGCGTTTGATCTTCGGGGACGCGCACACCTCGGCCGCAAGGATGTAGCCGCTGCGCGCCAAAGTTTCGAGAAGGCCCTCTCCCTCGACCCGAAATACTTTTCGGCCGCAGCCAGCCTTGCTACTCTCGACCTCGCCGATAAGAAACCCGAGCTTGCAAAGCAGCGTTTCGACGCGCTGCTCAAAGCCGACCCGCAGAATACCCAGGCATTGCTCGCCGTCGCTAATTTGCGGGCAAGGGAGGGTGCGAACAAAGACGAAGTCAGTAAGTTGATTGACAAAGCGGTGCGAGCCGACCCGGCTGCCGCCGCACCTCGCCAGGCGATGATTGATCACTTGGCCAGAAGCAAGGATGTGAAGGCCGCGTTGGCAGCCGCGCAAGACGCGGTTGCTGCTCAGCCTGACAGCGTCGAGCTTCTCGACACGCTGGGTCGGGTACAAGCGTCTGTTGGCGAGACCCATCAGGCGATCGTTACGTTCAACAAATTTTCCGAATTGCGCCCGAAGTCGTCGCTGCCTCATCTGCGGCTGGCTGCTGTTTACATCGCGATGAAGAACAACGACGCCGCGCGTCAGAGCCTGCAGCGTGCGCTGTCGATCACGCCCAACTTGCTCGAGGCGCAGCGCGGTCTCATACTTTTGGAACTGGCGGCAGGG
>JBDSZM010000425.1:0-8486 GCA_039925165.1 Burkholderiaceae bacterium | reverse complement strand
TACAGGGCGTAGCTCTGGAACACCATCGCGACATCGCGCTCGCCAGGCTCCTTGTCGGTCACGTCGACGCCGTCCATCAGCACCTGGCCGGCCGCGACCGACTCGAGCCCCGCGAGGATGCGCAGCGTCGTCGTCTTGCCCGAACCCGACGGGCCGAGCAGGACGAAGAACTCGCCGGCTTGGATGTCGAGGTCGACGCCGTGCAGCACCGTGGTGGTGCCATGCGCCTTGACCACGCCGCGGAGGATGACGGCCCCTCGTCCGACGGGTACGCCGGCCGATCCCCCGAGGGGATGCGGGCCGCGTGGGCCACCCAGTGGGCCACTGGGTGGCCCGTGGGAGCGGCCCGGCGCCCCGCCCGCGTTCTTGCTGCCTTCGAACTCGCTCATCGCCTGCCCCCACCCTTGACCGCACCGACCGTCAGGCCCTTGACGATGTGGCGCTGCGCCAGCAGGCCGAGCAGGATGACCGGAGCCATCGCCACCATCGCGCCGGCCGCCAGCCGCGCCCACTGCGTCTGCTCGACCGAAATGAAATTGAACATCGCGACCGTGACCGGGCGGACCCGATTGCCGCCCAGCACCACCGCGAACAGGAATTCGTTCCAGGCGTTGAGGAAGACGAAGATCGTGGTCACCGCGATGCCGCCGCGCACCTGCGGCAGGACCACGTGCCACAGCGCGCGCCAGCGGCCGGCACGGTCGAGCAGCGCGGCCTCCTCCATCTCGTACGGGATGTCTTCGAAGTACGACACCAGCAGCCAGATCGCGAACGGCAGCGAGAAGGTCAGGTAGATGAGGACCATGCCGCTGTAGCTGTCGAGCCCGCCGACCTTTTGCAGCGCGAGGTAGTAGGGAATGATCAGCCCGACCGGCGGCAGCATCTGGGTCGCCAGCACGTAGAAGCCGCTCGCGGTCTTGGCCGGATAACGCAGCCGTGCCAGCGCGTAGGCGGCGGGCACCGCGAGCAGGATGGTGAGCAGGGTCGTGCTCGTCGCGATGACGATGCTCGACCCCAGGTTGGGCAGGATCGACGAGGCGCCGAACAGCACCTCGCGGTAGTTGGCAAGGGTCGGCTCGAAGATGAAGACCGGCGGATAGGCCAGCACGTCGCGCTCGGTCTTGAACGAGGTGAGCAGCGCCCACAACACCGGGAAGGCCCACAGCGACAGGATCACGCCGGCCACCGCCGCGAGCGCGATCTGGCGGATGAGGGTCGACTTCATGCGCGGCTGCGGCGGCGCCGGAACATCAGGTACGAGATCGCCAGCGTCATGAGCAGCAGCACCACCGCGAGCGCCGCGCCGTAGCCGAGGTTGAGTTCGGTGAACGAGGTCCGGTAGGCGTAGAGGTTGAGGATTTCGGTCGACGAGCCGGGCCCGCCGCCGGTCGCCGCGAAGATGGCGGCGAACGCCGACAGCGCCGTCATCAGCCGCAGGATCACGACCATCACCACGGCGGGTCGGATCAGCGGCAGCGTCAGGTGCACGAAGCGCTGCCAGGCGCCGGCGCGGTCGAGCCGGGCCGCTTCGTACACATCCGGCGGCAGCGTCGCGAGGGTGGCCAGCAGCACCAGGAAGGCGAACGGCGTCCACTGCCAGGTGTGGATCGCGATCACCGAGACCAGCGCGAGCTGCGGATCGCCGAGCCAGTTCTGACTCGGCAGCCCGAGCGCGCGGGTGACGAGGTCGACCAGGCCGAAGTCCGGTGCCAGCACCAGCGTGCGCCAGAACAGGCCGACCACCACCGGCGCCAGCACGATCGGCAGGATGGCGGCGACGCGCAGGAGACCCTGCCCCTTCGGGATCTGCATCACGAGCAGCGCGAGCGACAGGCCGACGACAACCTGGAGCACCACCGTCGAGCCGGTGTAGATCAAGGTCAGCCAGAGCGAATTCCAGAACCGCGGATCGCCGCCCATGCGGCCATAGTTGCCCAGGCCGGCAAAACCCGACAGCCACGGCATCCCGAGGTCGAGCTTCTGCAGGCTGGTCCAGAACAGATAGACCAGCGGCGCGGTGGTGATGAGCACGAGCAGCAGCAGCGCCGGGCCGAGCAGCATGAACGCGAACCGGCGCTCGGCGCGCTCCATCCGGCTCGCGCCGGCGCGCGGCGGGGTCGGCGACGGCAATGCGTTCGCAGTGGCCAGCGCCGAACTCATGCGCGCCCCCACGCGGCCGCCGTCTCGGGGCGGCCTCGGCTGCTCACGCGCTCAACCCTTCATCAGCTGGGTGATGCGCGCCTGCGCTTCGTCGAGCGCCTCCTTCGACTTCTTCTGCCCGACCAGCGCGGCCTGGATGCTGGTCGCCATCGCCTCGCCGATGGCCGGCCACTGCGGCACGCGCGGGCGCCACTCGACGTCGGTGTCCTGCTCGAGCGACTGCAACGCGGCGGGGATGAAGTTCTCGCCCGCGCCCTGCATGGCGGCGGCGAACTCGGGTGCCTTCCACAGCGATGTGCGGTTGAGTCCCGAGCGCTTGGCCGGGCCGGCGAACTTCCAGGAGGTGCGGGCCTGCGTCTCGGCCGAGGTGGCCCAGGTGATGAAGAGCCAGGTCGCCTTCTTCTGCTTGTCGGTCAGCGCCGCGTTGATCGGAAAACCCCAGTTCCAGATCGAGGTGACTCGCTTGCCGTTCGGGCCCTTGGGCCAGCGCGCATACGCGATCTTGCCGACGACCTTCGACTTCTCGGGGTTGGTGATGACCGCGGCCGACGAGTGCGCATCGATGTAGGTCGCCACCGTGCCCTGCGAGAACGCATCGGCGATGTCGGGCCAGTTCCAGTTGCGCACTGCCGGCGGCGCGTACTGGCCGAGCAGGCTGACGTACCAGTCGAGCGCCTTCACCGCTTCGGGCGAATTGACGACGACCTCCTTGCCGTTCATCCAGTTGCCGCCGAAGCTGCGGAAGATCGACGGATAGATGTACATGTTCTGACCGGCACCGGCAAAGCCGCGCAGCGCAACGCCGTAGGTGCGGGTGGCCGGGTCGGTCAGCGCCTTGGCGTTGGCGACCAGTTCGTCGTAGGTGTCGGCCGGCTTCAGGCCCCTGGCGTCGTACAGGTCTTTGCGGTAGACCTGCACCGTCACCTCGCCGTCGTACGGAATGCCGTAGGGCTTGCCGTCGATCGAGTCGGCATCGCGCCAGGCTTTCAGGATGTCGTCGTAGTTGAACCAGACCTTGTCGGTCAGCGTCGGATCGTTCAGGTACTTGTCGAGCGGCTCGACCCACTTGTTCGAGACGTACAGCGGGTAGTACATCGGGTCGGCCGCATGGGTCGCGTAGGTCGCCGTCTTGGACGACAGGTCGAGCAGCGCCTTCTGGCGGATCTGCCCCGGCGGCACCTTCTCGAAGCGCAGCTTGATGCCGGTCAGCGCCTCGAACTGCGGCTGCAGCGAGATCAGGTTGTCGAAGTAGCTGGCGGGGATGACGGCGATCGAGATCGTCTCGCCCTCGGCCTGCTTCCAGTTGATCTTGGCGGCGCGGTAGGGACCGAGGTCGTCGGCCTGGGCGAAGGCCGTGCGCAGGGCCAGCGGGCCGGCGGCCGTCACCGCGGCGAGAGCCGCGGCCTGTTGCAGCGCGCGGCGGCGCCCGGGGTGCTTGGGGTGGCTCATCGTGGTCTCCTGGGTCGAACGTCGTGTCTATGTATTCGATTACATGTATTCGATTACATGCGCACCTTATCAAGGAAGCGGTCGAAGCGAAACCGCGCAGGCTCATGGTTTCCCCGAGGTCGGGCCTGTAAACGATTGCAGCGGCCTAAGATCGGCCCGTGACGAGCGTCGACACCCCCGGCCGATCGACCGCGCGACCGAGCGCCCGCGATGTCGCGCGGCTGGCTGGCGTCTCGACCGCGACTGTCTCGCGCGCGCTCAACCTGCCGGCGCAGGTCGACCCCGAGACCCGGCGCAGGGTCGAGGCCGCCGTCGCCAAGTTGCGCTACCTGCCGCACGGCGCGGCGCGCACCTTGCGCAGCCACCGCAGCAAGATGATCGGCGCGGTCGTGCCCTCGTTCGACTACGCGCTCTACGCCCGCACCACCAGCGCGCTGCAGCAGCGTCTGGGCGAGCATGGCTACGCGCTGGTGCTCGCCGAACACCACTACGACCTGGCCGACGAACTGCGCATCACCGGGCAGCTGCTGCAGCACGGTGTCGACGCCTTCGTCTTCGTCGGGCTCGACCACGACCCGGGCCTGTTCTCGATGCTCGAGGACTACGGCCGTCCCTACGTGCTGACGTGGGGCGTGGACCCCGCGCACCGGCATCCGAGCGTGGGCTTCGACAATCGGCGCGCCACCTACGAGCTCACGCGCCACCTGCTCGACCTGGGGCACCGGCGCATCGGCCTGCTGAGCGCGCCGGTGCAGGGCAACGACCGGGCCCGCGAACGCGGCGCCGGGATGCTCGCCGCGCTGGTCGAGGTCGGGCTCAACATCGCGCCCGGCTGCACCCAGTACGCGCCGATCTCGCTCGCCGCGGCGCAGGAAGCCATGGCGCGCATGCTGGCCCTGCCCGCGGCGACGCGGCCGACTGCGGTGGTCGCGACCAACGACGTGTTCGCGGTCGGCGCGATGCTGGCGTGCCGCGCGGCCGGCGTCGACGTGCCGGCGCAGATGTCGATCACCGGCGTCGACAGCACCGACCTCGGCGCGACCCAGACCCCGCCGCTCACCAGCATCCGCACGCCGATCGTCGAGATCGGGTCGGCCGCCGCCGACCAGCTGGTGGCAAGGCTCGAGGACCGGCCGTACGAGGCGTTCCAGACCCTGCCGTTCGAGGTGGTGCACCGCGGAAGTACCGCCGTGCCGGCCGGCACGCGGCGCCGCTCGTCGCCAGGCTGAAACCGGCCGAGTTCAGCGCTCCCGCGCTGCCCTGCGCGAAGGCGCCTCGACGCCCCCGCCGCGGGTCGATCGGCACGCGGTCGGCGATCGGCTCGCACCGCGAGATCACCGAACCCGGCGTGGTGAAGTTGACGTTGACGACCCTCCCCGCGATCCGCGCTGCGTGGACTGAATTACCCAGGCACAGGCGATTGCCGCGTGCGCGCAACCAGCAACTGCAGCAGCAGGTCGATGCGCGCCTGAAAAGGCGTGCGGTCCTGAGCCGCAACCCGGGCGTTGGCCGCCTCACCTGCGGCGGGCCCATCGGCGGTCACGACCGGGCCGATCGCGCAGCGGCTGCAGCGCAGCAACTGCACGCCGGCGCGCTCGGCGGCGAGCAAGGCATCGTCCAGTGCCTGGCCGAACTTGGCGTTGCCGGTGCCGGCCGCGACCAGTCCGTCGATGCCCTGCGCCAGCAGCGCGTCGACCCCGCGGGCGCTTGCACCGGCATGGTTGAACACGATCTCGACCCGGGGCCACGCCGCCGGGTCGGATTCGATCGCGGCGAGGCCGATCGCCGTGCCGTTCGGCCAGTCGCGCGCCCTGCGCAGCTGGCCCTCCGCGATCCGGCCGATCGGCCCCGCATCGCCCGAACCGAAGGCGTCGGGCCGGTAGCTGTGGACCTTGCGCACATCGAACGCCGAATGCAGGCTGCCGGCAAAGGCCGTTGTCACGCCGCGTGCGCCGGTGATGCCGGCGATGCTGACGGCATCGAGCAGGTTCTGCGGTCCGTCGGCCAGCAGCGCGGTGGCGGGCCGCATCGCGCCGGTCATCACCACCGGCTTGGCCGGGGCCAGCACGCGCTGCAGGAAGTACGCGGTTTCCTCGAGCGTATCGGTGCCGTGTGTGATGACGATGCCACTCACCTCGGCGCGCGCCAGGTGGTGGGCGACGCGGCGTGCCAGGCGCTGCCAGGTCGCGTGGTCCATGTCCTTGCTGTCGATCTGCGCGACCTGCTCGGACTCGAGGTCTGCGCCGGCCACGGCGGATATCGTTGCGACCAGCTGCCCGATGCCGATTTGCGCCGCGGAGTAGCCGACGTTGTCGTGCGGATCGACCGATGTGCCGGCAATGGTGCCGCCGGTGCCCAGGACGACGATGCGGCCGCGCGCAGTGCTTTGCATTTTTGGTGAACCTGGATGAAAATACAGTGACTGTGCGACTTGCCAGCCACCGATCCTACGAGGTCCACCGTGCACGACACCCCCAAGCTCACCGACCGCCAGCAGCAGATCCTCGAACTGGTGCAAAGCGCGATCGAACGCACCGGCGCCCCGCCGACCCGCGCCGAGATCGCCAACGAGCTCGGTTTCAAGTCTGCCAATGCCGCCGAGGAGCACCTGCAGGCGCTGGCGCGCAAGGGCGTCATCGAGTTGGTGGGCGGCACCTCGCGCGGCATCCGCCTGCGCACCGATACCTTGCGTGCCCTCCACCAGGCGCGCAGCAAGCAGCTGAACCTGCCGCTGCCGAACCAGCTGTCGCTGCCGCTCATCGGCCGGGTCGCGGCGGGCGTGCCCATGCTCGCGCAGGAGCATATCGACCAGACCTACATCGTCGAGGCCAGCATGTTCCCGCGCCGGCCCGACTACCTGCTCAAGGTGCGCGGCATGAGCATGCAGGGCGCCGGCATCATGGACGGCGATCTGCTCGCGGTGCAGAAGGCCGGCGATGCGAAGAACGGCCAGATCGTGGTCGCGCGCCTGGGCGACGAGGTCACGGTCAAGCGCTTCCGCCGCACCAAGACCGCGATCGAGCTGATCCCCGAGAACCCCGACTTCAAGACCACCGTGCTGCCGCTCGCAGGCGAATTTTCAGGCGATGTCGCGTTCGAGATCGAGGGCCTGGCGGTCGGGCTGATCCGCAACCACATGCTGATGTAAGCCATGCCCGCGACCCACACCCCACTGCTCCGTCAGCCCGCCGCTCCCGGGGCCGCCAAGGCGGTCGCACGGGCCATCAAGTCACCCAAGGCCGCCAGCGCGGCCGAGTGCCGCACACTCGAGCAACTGCCCAATATCGGCCCGTCGCTCGCCGCCGATCTGCGTCTCATCGGCATCCACGAACCGTCCGATCTGCGCGGCAAGGATGCCTTCGTCCTGTACCAGAAACTGTGCGCCGCCACCGGTGCGCGGCAGGATCCGTGCGTGCTCGACACCTTCATGGCGGCCACCGATTTCATGCGCGGCGCGCCGGCGGCACCGTGGTGGCACTACACGGCGCAACGCAAGGCACTGTTCGGGACCCTCTGAGGCGCGACCGGCCCTGACGCACGGGTGGCGGCTGCGGGTCACCGGTGGGGTTGCACCCGCGGCCGATCGGGCCACCGCCGCCCCGACCCCTCGGCGTCATCCGGCGGACTGCCGTCGCGAAAGCGGACGTTCTGCGATCGACAGGCCCACGCCGCGCCTGCCTGGCAGGCTCGACGTCCGGGTGGGCGCCGGCCCGTCGAGCCGCCGGCCCGCCGGCGAACTGGCGCCCGAAGTGCCTGCTATTTCACGTTTTCGAAGCCCGCGAGCGGCCGAACAATGGCCGCTCGCCCTGCGCTTGTGTGATCGGGGCCGGAGCCCCGCCGCCATGTTTTTCTTGCCCCGACCCGATCCCGCCGGATGTGCCGCCGAGCGCAGGCCTGGGCTCGTCAGCGTGCGGCGCTGGCTCGGCGCGCAGGCGTCGAGATGGGTCGCCGGAACCACGCGTCTGGCCAGGTTCGGGCCGCGCCTGTACGCCGAGAGCGCCCTCATGCGCACCCGCGCCAGCTTCGCCGCCAGCGTCGCCGACCTCGAGGCGCCGCGTCGCGCCGAGCTGCTGCGGCGCATCCACGCCGCCGGCAGCCTGCGCGACCTGTGGCACCTGCGGCCCGACATCTTCGCGCTGGTCTCGCGGCTGCGCGACCAGGCCGAGGCGCAGGCGCGGCTGGCCCGGCTGAACCGGCACTTTCCGACCCGCAGCCCGCGCTCGGGCTTCGGCGCGTTCGACCCGAAGCCGCCGCAGTGAATCCCGGCCGTCTCGCCATGACATCGATCGGCCTGCCGGTCGGCGAGCCGGCGTCTGCCTATCTCGGCTACGGCCTGGGGCAGGAGCGCGCGGCCCGCATCGCCGCGCGGCGCCGCTTTGTCGAACTGAAGGCCGACCTGATGTGTGCCTGCGCAGTGCTGGCCGGCGAACGCGGCGCCAGCCTGCGCCACGCCGTGCGTCAGGCAACCGAGGCGGCCGAGCTGTGGCGGCTGCGGCCCGCGGTGATGGACGCCTTGCCGACGGCCCACCCGCGCACGCCAGGGCACCACGCCGGCCTGCAGCGCCGCATCGCCGAGCTGTTTCCCGACTCGGAATTCTGAAGCGCTGCCGGACCGGTCAGCGCCCCGAGATCAGGAACGTCGACAACCCGACCGGTCACAGCGACTGCTCGTCGGCGCCCCGACGCTCACTGCAGCGGACCGAGATAGTCCGACTTGCCGAGCGGAACACCGTTGTGACGCAGCAGCGCATAGGTGGTCGTGAGGTGGAAGTAGAAGTTCGGCAGCACGAAGTTCGTCAGGTACGCGTCGCCGCGCAGCGTCATCGAACCGTCGCGCCGCGGCACCACCACGTCGCGGTCGTCGGTGCCCTGGATGC
>JBDSZM010000424.1:0-5230 GCA_039925165.1 Burkholderiaceae bacterium | reverse complement strand
CGGAGTGGACGCACCTCTGGTGTATCGGTTGTCACGCCAGTGGCATTGCCGAGTAGCTAAGTGCGGAAGAGATAACCGCTGAAAGCATCTAAGCGGGAAACTCGTCTCGAGATGAGTCTTGCCGGGGTTTCGAGCCCCCTAAAGAGTCGTTCTAGACCAGGACGTTGATAGGCTGGGTGTGGAAGCGCAGTAATGCGTTAAGCTAACCAGTACTAATTGCTCGTGAGGCTTGACCCTATAATTTTGACTTTATTCTGCTTGTCGAGGTCAATTGCTTCGACACGATATTGCGCTCAACTCTACAGATTTATGCCGGCTCCCCGGCGTACCAGTTAAGCCTGATGACCATAGCGAGGTGGTCCCACTCCTTCCCATCCCGAACAGGACAGTGAAACGCCTCAGCGCCGATGATAGTGCGGGTTCCCGTGTGAAAGTAGGTCATTGTCAGGCTATTAATTGAAGCCCCCGCTTATTGAGCGGGGGCTTTTTTGCTTGTAGAAGATCAGTCGGTCTTACTTAAAATTGCAGCTCAGTCGCTCACCAGCCCACCAGGTGTCCAAGGGTCGAAGTTAGGTTTTGGCCTGAATCACTAAGCCTGCATGTTCGCGCAACGCATGAAAGCGAATCGCGGGCCAGTTTGACTCGATGGCTTTCAGTTCCGGGGCATATTCAACGAGGACGGTTGGCGCATCCACCGCGTCGAGCGCCACACGATATGCGTTCGCCTCCATGAACCGCAGTAACTCCTTCGAATCTTCGCAAGTCACCCAACGCGCGACCTGAAAACGGCAGGGCGCGATGCGCGCTTTCACACCGTATTCGTGCTCCAGGCGATGCGCGACGACTTCGAACTGCAATTGACCAACGGCACCGAGCAGCAGGGCAGAACCGGCGATCGGGCGGAAGACCTGAATGGCACCCTCTTCGCCCAACTGGGTCAAGCCCGCGCGAAGCTGCTTGCTGCGCAACGGATCGGCCACCTCGACGCTGCGGAACATCTCCGGTGCGAAAAACGGCAACCCGGTGTACTGCAGCGACTCTCCCTCGGTCAACGTATCGCCCAACTGCAGCACGCCGTGATTCGGGATCCCGATGATGTCGCCGGCAAAGGCTTCGTCCAACAACTCGCGGCGCTGGCTCAGGAAGCTGACCACGCTGTTCGGACGCATCTCCTTTCCTGAGCGAACGACCTTCAAACGCATGCCGCGTTCGAAATGACCGCTCGCCACGCGGACGAAGGCGATGCGATCCCGATGCGCGGGGTCCATGTTGGCCTGGATCTTGAAGACCACGCCCGTCAACTTGGGCTCTTCGGGCAGCACCCGACGCTGGATGGCCTCGCGCGGCCCGGGCGGGGGCGCCAAATCGACCAGCGCGTCCAGCACTTCGCGCACGCCGAAATTGTTGACTGCTGATCCGAAGAACATCGGCGTCTGTTGTCCGGCCAAGAAAAGCCGGTGGTCGAACGGCGGTGCGGCTTCGGTCAGGAGTTCGATTTCCTCCTGTGACTGCGCGTACTGCATGCCGAATCGTTCGGCATAGAGAGGGTTGCGCAACCCGGCAAGAATTTCTTCACCCGACTGATCCTTGCCGCCGACGCGATCCTGACCGGCACCGAAGACGCGCATCTGCTGCTCGCGCAGATCCATGACCCCATGGAAGTGCTTGCCCATCCCCACCGGCCAGGTGAATGGCACGACCTCCATGCCCAGTTCCCGCTCGATCTCGTGCATCAGGTCGAGCGGCTCCTTGACCTCGCGGTCCATCTTGTTGACGAAGGTCAGGATGGGCGTATTGCGAGCGCGGCAGACCTGCAGCAGTCTGCGGGTCTGCGGTTCGACCCCGTTGGCCGCGTCGATAACCATCAGGGCTGCGTCGACGGCGGTCAGCACGCGGTAGGTATCCTCGGAAAAGTCCTGGTGTCCGGGTGTGTCGAGCAGGTTGATGACGCAGCCGCGGTACTCCATCTGCATCACGCTCGATGCCACCGAGATGCCGCGCTGCTTCTCGATCTCCATCCAGTCCGACGTCGCGTGGCGCGTCGCCTTGCGCGCTTTGACCGAACCGGCGATCTGGATCGCCCCTGAAAAAAGCAGCAGCTTTTCCGTCAGGGTCGTCTTGCCCGCATCCGGGTGGGAAATGATCGCGAAGGTTCGGCGGCGCCGGACTTCCTTGGCCAGCAGGTTCGCGGAGGGTTCAGCAGCCATGGGCAGCGCGGCGCTCGATGGCCGCTGTCGAGTGCAGGACCGCGAATTATCGGGGCCTCTCAGGGGTGTCGGACAGGTACGGGCGCACCACCGACAGCAGGCGTTCGACGTACGCGCGCTTTTCGCCGACCGGTGCCGCGTATTCGAGGGCCTGCACCGCGGCCGCTTCGCCAGCGCCGCGCACCATCAGCCAGGCCGCCAGATACTGCGATGCTAGGCAACCGCCGGCGGTCGCGATCGAGCCACGCGCGTGGAAGGCCGAATCCTCGACCCGCACCCCGGCTTCGATGAGCCAGGGCTTGGTGGTGGTGTCGGTGCAGGCCGGCATGTCCGCCAGCAGCCCGAGCCGCGCCATCAGCAGCGCACCCGAGCACTGCCCGGCGATCGTCTGCCGCAGCGGATCGAGCTGCAGCCGGTCGATGATCGCGCTGTTGGCTGCGATCGCGCGGGTATAGATGCCGCTGCCGAAGATGACCGTGTCGGCCTCGTTGGCGAACTCGAGCGGCTGCTGCGCTTCGACCGTGACACCGTTCATCGACGTGATGCGGGCGCTCGGGCTGACGATCACCGCCTTCCAGCCGCTCGCACTCAGACGATTGAGCAGACCCAGGACGACGAACGAATCGAGTTCGTTGAAGCCGTCGAATGTGACGATGGCAATGTGCATGCAACCTGCCTTGCAAGAAAAGTCGCCGCCAGCGGCTCAGCGCGCTCGACGCAGCAGACGCCCCACTGGCCACAGCCAGATCAGCAGCGTCAGGGCCCCCAGTGTGCCCGCGATGGGACGCTCGAAGAAGACCAGGAAATTGCCGTCCGCCTTGACCAGGCTGCTGAAGAAGTGTTCTTCGAGCATCGTCCCGAGCACGACGCCCAGGATCGTCGGCGCGACCGGGAATCCCCAGCGTTCCATGAAGAAGGCCACCACGCCCGCGATCAGCATGACCAGCACACCGAACAGGCTGTTGTTGATCGCGAAGCTGCCGACCACGCAGAACAGCAGGATCAGCGGCATCAGCAGCCGCGCCGGCACGCGCAGGATGCGGGTCGCGACCTTGATCGCCATCCAGCCCAGCGGCAGCATCAGCAATTGCGCCAGGATGAACACGATGAATACCGCATAGATGTTCTGCGGGTTGTCGACGAAGAGGGTCGGCCCGGGATTCATCCCCTTCAGGTAAAGCACGCCGATCGCGATGGCGGTGATCGAGTCGCCCGGAATGCCGAACACCAGCGCCGGAATCCACGCCCCACCGAGCGCGGCGTTGTTGGCTGCGCCCGACTCGACGATGCCCTCGACGTGCCCGGTGCCGAACTTCTCGGGCTCCTTTGAGAATCGCTTCGAGACGGCGTACGACATCCACGCCGCGATGTCCGCGCCGGCCCCCGGCAGCGCGCCGACCAGGGTGCCCAGGGCCGAGCCGCGAAAGAGCTGCAAAGGGTACTTCCTGAGCAGTCCCCACATGCCCGCAAAGACGCTCGTTATGGGCCGGTCCGTCGCCATCAGCGGCTTGTTAACCACGACCGCGAAGCGCAGCACCTCCGACACCGCGAACATGCCGATCATGAGCGGGATGAGCGCGATGCCGCCCGTGAGCTCGGCGTTGCCGAAGGTATAGCGCGGCGCGCCGGCCGGGTTCTCCAGCCCGACGCAGGAGATCAGCAGGCCGATCAGCATCGACACCACGCCCTTCAGCGGGTCGGTGCCGGCGATGAAGACCGCGCAGGTGAAGCCCAGCATGACGAGCCAGAAATACTCGAACGAGCTGAACTTGAGCGCGACCTCGGCCAGCATCGGTGCCGCCACGATCAGCACCAGCACGCCGAAGATCCCGCCGAGCACCGAGAACACCAGCCCGGCGCCGAGCGCGACCTCGGCCATGCCTTTCTTGGTGAGCAGAAAGGCCTCGTCGGTATACGCCGCCGAGGCCGGCGTGCCGGGCATGCGCAGCAGCGCACTCGGGATGTCGCCGGAGAAGATCGCCATCGCCGTCGCGGTGACGATCGCCGCCACCGCCGGCACCGGCGCCATGAAGAACGTCACCGGCACCAGCAGCGCGGTGGCCATGGTGGCGGTCAGGCCGGGGATCGCGCCGACGAACAGGCCATACAACGCCGACAGCAGGATCACCAGCAGCACATAGGGCTGGAAGACCAGCCCGAACGCGGTCATGACGGCATCCATCGGCGCGGGTCAGTAGAACGGGCGCAGCACGCCCCACGGCAGTGGCACGCGCAGCAGCTTGTAGAACGCGAAGTGAACGAGCAGCGTGCTGCCGATCGCCCAGCCCACCGCAGGCAGCCAGCGCACCCGCAAGGCGACGAGCACGGACGCCAGGCACAGCGGCGCCAGCAAGAGAAAGCCGACCCGGTCGGCCAAGGCGAGGTAGGCCACCACCGCGCCGACGATGACCGCCGCGCTGCCGTAGTGCTCCGGCTTGCGCGCGGCCTGCTCGGCCTCGTGCGCGTAGGCGGCGTTGCGCAGGCTGCGCAGCACCAGTGCGGCGCCGCACAGCAGCAGGCCCACGCCGACGATCAGCGGCAAGAAGCCGGCCCCCACCTTCTGGCCCGGCACCGCTGGAAAGTCGCGGCTGGACCACATCACGGCGAGCCCGAGCAGCGCCAGCGCGACGCCGACCCATCGATCGGTAAAACGCACGCGGCGCGCCGCGCTACTTGGCGATACCGACCGCGGTCATGACGGTCTTCATGTCGGCGTCGCCCTTGGCCATGAAGCGGGCGAACTCATCGCCGCTGCCCCACAGCATGCCGAAGCCGCGCTGCGCCATGAAGTCCTTGTAGTCCTTGCTGTCGTAGGCCTTCTTGACCGACGCCTCGAGCCGCATCTGCAGGTTCTTGGGCAGGCCCTTCGGCGCCGCGATGCCGCGCCAGGCGCCGGTCGCCCACGACGAGCCCAGCGCCTCCTTCAACGTCGGCACGTTGGGGTACAGCGCGGAGCGCTTGTCGTCCATCACGGCCAGCGAGCGGACCTTGCCGGCATCGATGAGCGATCGCGCCTCGGGCAG
>JBDSZM010000423.1:0-3011 GCA_039925165.1 Burkholderiaceae bacterium | reverse complement strand
GTCGTCGAGCAGGAAGGCGTCGTGCCCGTGCTTGGCTCCGATCTCGGCGTAGCTCACATCGCGCCGGTTGTCGAGCAGCGCCTTGACGATTTCGCGCGAACGCTCCGGGGCGAAGCGCCAGTCGGTCGTGAAGCTGACCAGCTGGAACCGGCAGCGTGCCACCGCCATCGCCGCCGTGAGGTCGCCGCCGTGCGCCCGGGCCGGGTCGAAGTAGTCGAGGGCACGGGTGATCAGCAGGTAGGTGTTGGCGTCGAAGTAGGCGCTGAACTTGTCCGACTGGTGGCGCAGGTAGCTCTCGATCGCGAACTCGACGTCCTGGGTCGAGAAACCGCTCGCGCCCTGCTGGCGCTCGCGGCCGAACTTCGCTTCCATCGCGTCGTCGCTGAGGTAGGTGATGTGGCCGATCATGCGCGCCACCCGCAGGCCGCGCCGCGGCAGCGTGGCGTGGCGCTGGTAGTGCCCGCCGTGGAAGTCGGGGTCGGTGACGATGGCGCGCCGCGCCACCTCGTTGAAGGCGATGTTCTGCGCCGACAGGTTGGGCGCGGTCGCCACCGCAATGCAGTGGCGCAGCCGCTGCGGGTGGCGGATCGACCACGACAGCGCCTGCATGCCGCCGAGGCTGCCGCCGATCACCGCGGCGAGCTGCTCGATGCCCAGCGCGTCGAGCAGCCGCGCCTGTGCATCGACCCAGTCCTCAACCGTCACCACCGGAAAGTCGGCGCCGTAAGGCTCCCCGGTCGACGGGTTGGGCGACTGCGGGCCGGTCGAGCCGAAGCACGAGCCGGGGTTGTTGATGCCGATCACGAAGTAGCGGTCGGTGTCGAGCGGCTTGCCGGGGCCGACCAAGTTGTCCCACCAGCCCTCGCTGCCCTTGATCGGCTCGCCGTCCGCGCCGGCATACCAGCCGGCGACGTGGTGACCGGCGTTGAGCGCGTGGCACACCAGCACCGCGTTGCGCCGGTCCGGCGCGAGCGTGCCGTAGGTCTCGTAGGCGAGCGTGTAGTCGCGCAGTTGCGCGCCGCTGCGCAGCGCGAGCGGCGCTTCGAAATGCATCGCCTGCGACGTGACCCGGCCGACCGATCCCCCGACGTGCAGCACCACCCAGCGCCTCATGAAAAAACCCGGCACCGCCAAAGCGGAACACCGGGTTCGGGTTCCCTTCTTTAGCTGCATTTCTAAAGCGCCCGCAAGCCGGACAAATCAGCGCTGGCGGGCAGTATAGCGACGCCCCGCGGGCGGCCTTGGCTGCCACGGACGGGCCGATCTGCGGTGCCGACCCCGGGCTTACCGCGACTCCGCAGCGCCACCGAACGCCTACGATCCGCGCCACCGGTCGCCGCCCGCGACGGCCAGGAAAGGCCGCCCATGTTTGACTGGATCCGATCCCTCGACGACCGCGTGCCGCTGCGCTACACGGCCTGGCTGTTGTGCATGGTCGGCTTCCTGCTGTCTGCTTTCGTGTGGGTGGGGTTTGACCGCGCCGGCTGGCTGGCGCTGGTCTTCCTGGCCCTGGTGCTGCTGGGCGTGCGCGACACCCGCCAGACGCGCCACGCGATCCTGCGCAACTATCCGGTGATCGGACACCTGCGCTTCCTGTTCGAGTTCGTGCGGCCGGAGTTCCGCCAGTATTTCTTCGAGGACGACAACCACGCCGCGCCGTTCTCGCGCCAGCAGCGCTCGCTCGTCTACCAGCGCGCCAAGGGCGAGCAGGACAAGCGGCCGTTCGGCACCCAGCTCGACGTCGGCGCGATCGGCTACGAATGGATCAACCACTCGCTGGCGCCGACGCATCTGACGAGCCACGACTTCCGCGTCATCGTCGGCGCCGGCCGCGCCCAGCCGTACAGCACGAGCGTGTTCAATATCTCGGCGATGAGCTTTGGCGCACTGAGCGCGAATGCGATCCTGGCCCTGAACGAAGGGGCGCGCCGCGGCAACTTTGCGCACGACACCGGCGAGGGCAGCATCAGCCGGCACCATCGCCAGAACGGCGGCGACCTGATCTGGGAAATCGGCTCCGGCTACTTCGGCTGTCGCGACGCCCAGGGCGGCTTCGACGAGGCGCGCTTCGTCGCGAACGCGACCCAGCCGCAGGTCAAGATGATCGAGCTGAAGTTGAGCCAGGGCGCCAAGCCCGGCCACGGCGGCGTGCTGCCGGGGCCCAAGGTGACGCTGGAGATCGCCGAGGCGCGCGGCGTGACACCGTGGGTCGACTGCATCTCGCCGTCGAGCCATTCGGCGTTCTCGACACCGATCGAGATGATGCATTTCATCGAGCGGCTGCGCACCCTGTCGGGCGGCAAGCCGACCGGCTTCAAGCTGTGCATCGGCCACCCGTGGGAGTGGTTCGCGATCGCCAAGGCGATGCTCGCGACCGGCATCGTGCCCGACTTCATCGTGGTCGACGGCGCCGAGGGCGGCACCGGCGCGGCGCCGGTCGAGTTCACCGACCACGTCGGCGCGCCGCTGCAGGAAGGCCTGCTGCTGGTGCACAACACGCTGGTCGGCCTGAACCTGCGCGAGCAGGTCAAGATCGGCTGTGCCGGCAAGGTGGTGAGCGCCTTCGACGTGGCACGCATGATGGCGCTCGGCGCCGACTGGTGCAATTCGGCACGCGGCTTCATGTTCGCGCTCGGCTGCATCCAGGCGCAGGCCTGCCACACCGGCAACTGCCCGACGGGGGTCACGACCCAGGACCCGTCGCGCCAGCGCGCACTCGACGTGCCGACCAAGTCGGAGCGGGTCTTCAACTTCCACCAGAACACGCTGATGGCCTTGCAGGAACTGGTGCAGGCGGCCGGTCTGCAGCACCCGCGCGAGATCACTGCGCTGCACATCGTGCGGCGCTACTCCGAGCAGGGCGTGAAGCTGCTCGCCAACCTGTTGCCTTTTGTCGAGGCCGGCGCCCTGTTGCGCGGCGAACTGCCACACCAGGTGTTCGGTACGTACTGGCCGATGGCGCAGGCGGCGAGCTTCGCGGTCCGCATGCCCGACCCGGTGCCGGCGGCGGC
>JBDSZM010000422.1:0-6708 GCA_039925165.1 Burkholderiaceae bacterium | reverse complement strand
TTGATGAGGGCTTCGTGCAAGCCGAGGTTCTGGAAACTCATGATCGATCTGCTTTCTACTCAAACACGGCACCGCGGCGCCCCGGCAAACGCCGGGAGCGCATCGGCACCCGTCAGCGCCACCTAAGGCGGATGACCGGGAAGTCGCTGGGGAGAAGGTCCGAACCAGCACCCGATCGGGGCGATCGGGCGAACTGAACACAGGAACAGTCAAAGCGACGGCATCGCCGCCAACCATTCCCGTAGCAGTCAGGCGGGTGCCTGGGGCTCGTGGGTTTCGAACAGGCCGCACGCCGTCTTGGAAGACCGCATGGGATGACTCGACAAGGTCAGAGGGGATGAACGAATCGCCGCGGCGTACCGCGGCAAGCCCAAGATTCTAAACGATATCGGGGTTATCCCGCAAGCACCGACCGCGCGGCGCAGCGCAGGCCCGCCCAATGGCTACGAGCATGCAGGCGGTTGCCCACCCTGCGCCGCGGTGCGTCGCGGATCAGCCGACGAGAAAGTGCTCACGGTAATACGCGAGCTCGTCGATCGACTCGTGGATGTCAGCCAGTGCGGTGTGCGCCTGGGCCTTCTTGAAGCCTGCCAGGATGCCCGGCTTCCAGCGCCGCGCCAGCTCCTTGAGGGTGCTGACGTCGAGGTTGCGATAGTGGAAATACGCCTCCAGCCGCGGCATCGTGCGGGCCAGGAAGCGCCGGTCCTGGCAGATGCTGTTGCCGCACATCGGCGAGGCGTTCTTCGGGACGTAGCGCTGCAGGAAGTCGATCACCGCGTCCTCGACCTGAGTCTCGTCGAACGTGGACGCACGCACCCGCTCGATCAGGCCGCTGCGGCCGTGGGTGCCCTTGTTCCACGCGTCCATCGCGTCGAGCGTGGCATCGCTCTGGTGGACCGCGAACACCGGTCCGGCGGTGCGCAGCCCGAGTTGCGCATCGGTCACGACCACCGCCACCTCGATGATGCGGTCGGTATCGGGATACAGGCCGGTCATCTCGAGGTCGATCCAGACCAGGTTCTGGTCGCTCTTGGACAGGCTCGCGGCCGCGGGGTCGTCGTTCATTCAGGTCTCCTTGGGTGAATTCTCGCAGCCCTACACTTCGCACCCATGCCCGCCAACGCCCTCACGCTCGCCTTCGCCGTCGCGCTGCTCGTCTCCGTCGCGCTCAAGTTCTGGCTCGGCGGCCGGCAGATGCGCCACGTCGCGGCGCACCGCGGCGAGGTGCCGGCGCCGTTTCGCGACACCATCTCGCTGACGGCGCACCAGAAGGCCGCCGACTACACGCTCGCCAAGGGTCGCTTCGGCCTGCTCGCCACGGCTTTCGGTGCCGCGCTGCTGCTGGGCTGGACATTGCTGGGCGGGCTCGACGCGCTCAACGGCGCGCTGCGCGCAGCGATCGCACCCCGCGCCGGTGGCATGGCCTACCAGCTGGCGCTGCTCGCGGCCTTCGCTGTCATCGGCGCGTTGATCGATTTGCCGTTCGAGCTGTACAGCACCTTCCGCATCGAACAGCGCTTCGGCTTCAATCGCATGACCTGGCGGCTTTACGTCGTTGACCTGCTCAAGGGCACGGCCGTCGGGGTTGTCGTCGGGCTGCCGCTCGCCGCACTGATCCTGTGGATCATGGGCGCGGCCGGGGGCCTGTGGTGGCTGTGGGCCTGGGCCGCGTGGATGGTCTTCAACCTCGCGGCGCTGGTGCTGTATCCGACCGTCATCGCGCCGATGTTCAACACCTTCGAGCCGCTCGCCGACGAGTCGCTGAAGGCGCGTGTGCAGGCCTTGATGACGCGCTGCGGCTTCGCGGCCAAGGGACTGTTCGTGATGGACGGCAGCAAGCGTTCGGCGCACGCCAACGCCTACTTCACCGGCTTCGGCGCCGCCAAGCGGGTGGTCTTCTTCGACACTCTGCTCGGCAAGCTCACCCCGGGCGAGGTCGAGGCGGTGCTGGCGCACGAGCTCGGCCACTTCAAGCTGCGGCATGTGCCCAAGCGCATGGTTTCGATGTTCGCGATCAGCCTGGCCGGCTTCGCGCTGCTGGGCTGGCTGTCGAGCCGGGCCTGGTTCTACAGCGCGCTCGGCGTCACGCCATCGACGGGCGCGCCCAATGACGCAGTCGCGCTGCTCCTCTTCGCGCTCGTCACGCCGGTGTTCGGCTACTTCGTCTCTCCGATCTTCGCGCGGCTGTCGCGACGCCACGAGTTCCAGGCCGATGCCTACGCCTGCCAGCAGGCGGACGGCGCCGAGCTCGCCGCGGCGCTGCTCAAGCTGCACGAGGACAACGCGACCACGCTGACGCCCGATCCGCTGTACGCGAGCTTCTACTACTCGCACCCACCGGCGACGCAGCGCCTCGCCGCGCTACGGCCGGTCGCCGCGACATGACGGCCCTGCGCGATCGCCGCTGCGGCCCGTCGGTGGGCATCGCGCGGCTCGACGACACCCAGGTCGCGGCGCACCTCGCGCAGCTCGACGGTTGGGTACTGGCGCAGGGCGCGATCGAGAAGACCTTCCGCTTCTCCGACCATCACCGCACCATGGCGTTCGTCAATGCGCTGGCGTGGATCAGCCACACGCAAGACCACCACCCCGAGCTGGGGGTGACCTACGCGGGCTGCCGCGTGCGGTACGACACCCACACCGTCCACGGCCTGTCGATCAACGACTTCATCTGCGCCGCCAAGGCCGATGCGATGGTCGCCGCCACGACCGAGCCGCGGCCCGCGACTTGAGCAAGGCGGCGGCGCTCGACCTCGGGCTGGTGGTGGCCGGCCACGGACGCCACTACATCGTCGAAACCCCGGACGGCAGGCGGCTGACCTGCCATCCGCGCGGCAAGGGCCGCGGCCGCAGCGGCGACTGCGTGGTCGGCGACCGGGTCCGTTGGCAGCCGACGGGCGACGCGGGCGTGATCGAGCACGTCGAGCCGCGCCGCAACCTGCTGTTCCGCCAGGACGAGTGGAAGACCAAATCATTCGCCGCCAACCTCGATCAGATGCTGGTGCTGGTGGCGGCCGACCCGGTCTTCAGCGAGTCGCAGCTGGCCCGCGCGCTGATCGCCGCCGAGAGCGCCGGCATCGCCGCGCGCATCGTGCTGAACAAGGCCGACCTGCCCGGCATGGAGACCGCACGCGTGCGACTGCGGCCCTACGCCGCGATGGGGGTCGACGTGATCGAGCTGGCGCTGAAGACGCGTCCCGACGAAGCCCGCGCGCGGCTGGGTCCGCTGTTCGCCGACCGGACCACCTTCGTGCTCGGGCCGAGCGGCACCGGCAAGAGCACGCTCATCAACCTGCTGGTGCCCGATGCGCGGGCCCAGGTTGGCGAAGTCTCGCAGGCGCTCAATTCAGGCCGCCACACCACGACGACGACGCAGTGGTACTGGCTGGCGGCGGCGCGCACGGCAGGCATCATCGATTCGCCGGGGTTCCAGGAATTCGGGCTGCGCCAGATCGATGCCCAGCAGCTGCCGTCGCTGATGGCCGACCTGCGCGAGCCGGCGCAGACCTGCCGGTTCTACAACTGCAGCCATCTGCAGGAGCCCGGCTGCGGTGTGCGCGCCGCGTTGGCGGACGGTCGGATCGACCCCTCGCGCTACCGCATCTACACCGAGATCCTGAGCGAGCTGGTGCGGCGCTGAACGCGACGGCGCCCGGCGCCTCGCGAAGGCTGCGCGCTCAGCCGATCAGGTTGGCCAGCGACAGCAGCGCGAGCAGGAGCATCCACAGCACCATCGAGCGCCAGACCAGGCCGACGATGCTGCGCAGATGCCACAGCTCGGCCGGCACGCCGGGCGTCGAACCCTCGGCGCCCGCGGCGTCAATCGGGGCGCCGGCATCGAAGGTCTTGGAGCGGTCGGGCGTCACGCCCGGCGCAGCCGAGCCCCCGAGCTGGACTCCGACGGCGCCAGCGGCGGCGGCCAGGATGATGCCCTCGTTCGGATGCCGCCACAGGCTCGCGTCGCGTCGCCAGCAGGTGACGGCCTCCTCGAAGTTGCCCACCACCGCGAAGCCGAACGCGGTCAGCCGCGCCGGCACGTGGTCGATGCGGCCGAAAAGACGTTGCGACAAGCTCATCAACCGTTCATTCAGCGGCACACCCAAGGCGCGGCTCTTGAAGGCCCAGTAGCGGCTCGCGAACTCGGCCATGCGATAGAGCACCGCGCCGGCCGGCCCGAGGCCGAACGACGCCAGCACCACGAACCAGAAGAAGACACCGAAGACGTGCCGATGCGCAGCCAGCAGCGAATGCTCGATCACGTGGCGCAACAGTTCCGAGCGCGGCAGTTCGCTGGCATCGAGGTGGCGCCACTCGGTCAACAGTTCGCGCGCACGGCGCTCGTCGCCGCTTTCGAGTGCGTCGCGGATGTCGGTGAAGTAGTGGCTGAACTGGCGGAAGCCGAGGCTCAGGTAGAGCACCGCGACGTTCCACAGCAGACCGAGCAGGACGCTGACATGGGCCAGCGCGAAGAAGATCGCAAACGCCAGCACCGACGGGACGAGCACCGTGACGCCCCACACCACCCACGCATGGTGATCCCGCCCGGCATCGAAGTTGCGCCCGGTCCAGCGCATCCACGACGTGAGCAGGTCATGGACCACATTGCCGCGCGGCAAAGGCTTCAGCTGTTCGATCAAAAGCGCGAACAGGACGGCGAAGAAACTCATGCGCGGCGATCATAGCGGCGCGTGCCGCCGGCTCACGCGCTGAGAAATCGGTACAGGTTGCGCAGCATGGCGGCGGTCGCACCCCAGATGAAATAGCGTCGCGGCGCCCCCTGCGCGTCCACGCCCTGGTATGGCATCGACAGGAATTCGCGCGCCACGCCGCCGACCTCGACCCGGTGTCGCTGGTGATGCGCCGGAGACATGAGATAGGCGAGCGGGACCTCGAACACCTCGGCGACCTCGAACGGATCGACGAGGGGCTCGAACGCCGGATCGACCAGACCGATGACCGGGGTCACGACAAACCCCGTACCGGTGGTGTAGATCGGCAGGCTGCCGAGCACGTCGACCGCCGCGGCCGGAAGGCCGATCTCCTCGTGTGCCTCGCGCAGGGCCGTGGCAACCGCATCGGCGTCCCCCGGCTCGGTGCGACCGCCCGGAAAGCTGATCTGGCCGGGATGCGAGGTGAGATGGTCGGTACGCTGCGTCAGCAGCACCGAAAGATCGTCGCGCAGCACCAGCGGCACCAGCACCGACGCATGCACCCGTGCACGCGCATGCAGCGGGGCCTCGCCATGAATCTCGGGCGACCATGCCGGGGCGGCACCGAAGCGGCGCCGCAATGCCATCGGATGCAGTTCGATGGTGGACACCGGCGGCAGGTGGTCGTCGCGACCCAGCACCGGAAGCAGCAGCGGATCGAAGCTCAGTGCCATCGGATTCGCGCAAGCGGACTCACGTGCCTTTGCCTGCGGCGAAAGCTGGGGTCGCGGCGGCGCCGCGACTTGCGCTACGCGCAAGCTGACTCACGTCAGCCCAGCTTTTCCTTGATGCGGGCAGACTTGCCGGAACGGCTGCGCAGGTAGTACAGCTTGGCGCGGCGGACGTCACCGCGCCGCTTGACCTCGATCGAGGCGATCAGCGGGCTGTAGAGCTGGAAGGTCCGCTCGACACCCTCGCCGCTCGAGATCTTGCGGACGATGAAGCTGGAATTGAGGCTGCGATTGCGCTTGGCGATCACGACGCCCTCGAACGCCTGCAGCCGCTTGCGCGTGCCTTCGACGACCTTGACGCTGACGATCACCGTGTCGCCGGGTGCGAAGTCGGGAATGGTCTTGTTGAGACGGGTGATTTCTTCCCGCTCGAGGGTCTGGATCAGATCCATGGGTTCTCCAAGTGATCGTGCCGCGACTTTGTTTTGTGAGGGCCGCTGGGGGCCTTCGCGGGGCAGAGGATCGAAAAGCCGACTATTATAGCGTGAGGCTTGCCAGGAACCGCTCGTCCGCGCTGCTCAAGCGCCCCGCGGCGCGTGCCGCCGCCAGCAGGTCGGGCCGCCGCCGCGCGGTCAGTTCGAGCGAGCGCTCGCGACGCCAGCGCGCAATCTCGGCATGGTGCCCGGACAGCAGCGGCGCCGGCACGGCCAGCGGGCCGGCGTCGGTCGCCAGCACCTCGGGCCGGCTGTAGTGCGGACCCTCGAGCAGGCCGTCTTCGAAACTGTCCTGCTGATGCGACTGCGCATCGCCCAGCACGCCCGGCTGCAATCGCGCCACACCGTCGAGCAGCGCGAGCGCCGGCAGTTCGCCGCCCGACAGCACGAAGTCGCCCAGGCTGAGTTCGAGGTCGACGTGCGCGTCGATGAAGCGCTGGTCGATGCCTTCGTAGCGCCCGCATAGCAGGATGGCGCCCGGTCCGTTCGCCCATGCCCGCAGCAATGCCTGGTCGATCGGCCGGCCGGTCGGCGTGAAGTGCACCAGCGGCGCCGCATCGGCGCGGGCGGCTCGGATCGCGGCCAGCGCGCGCTGCAGCGGCGCGGCCAGCATCACCATGCCCGGGCCGCCGCCATAAGGTCGGTCGTCGACGCGGCGGTAATCATTGTCAGCGTGGTCGCGCAATGACCACAGCCTTACCTCGACCTGCCCGGACTCGTAGGCACGCCGAGTGATGCCGTGCGTCAGGTGGGGCGCAAAGAGCTCCGGAAAGAGCGTGATGACGTCGAACCGCATCGAAAACACCGGCCGTCCCGCGCGAACGCCCGGATCAG
>JBDSZM010000421.1:0-4395 GCA_039925165.1 Burkholderiaceae bacterium | reverse complement strand
GTCGCGCGCGACGTGCCGATGAGCGAGACCTACAAGGGCGTGTGGCCGTTCCTGCTGAGCGACTTCCTGCGTGTCGTCGCGATGCTGTTGTTCCCGACCCTAAGCCTCGGCCTCGTCCGTCTTTTGTTCGGTTAGGTAGGCTGGATGAGGCGCCGGCGGTGCGGCCGCAGGGCCCTGATCGGGGGCGTCGTCGAGCCGGCGCTGCGGTCGGCGCTGGACGAGAATGCCGCACGCCCCAACCCCTGGAGTCCCGATGAAGACCCGCTCCCTTACCCTGTGCGCCGCCACCGTCGGCCTGATCGTCGCCGGTCTTTGCTCTGGCGCCAGCGGCGTGGTCAGCCGCAAGGGCATCACGGTGACCGAATCGATGACGGAAGGCAGCGGATGCCAGTGAAGTCGCCAGCGATCGCACGCGAGCGCGCCGACACATGAGCGGCGCAGCACGCATCCCCGGCCACCGCTTCCTGCACTCCCCGGGCCCGACGCGGGTGCCCGACGAGGTGGCCCACGCCATGTCGCGCCAGCCCATGGACCTGGCCGATCCGCGCGTCGCGCAGACCATCGCCGCTTGCGAGACCGGGCTGCGGCGGGTGCTCGGCACCGCGTCGTCCGAGGTCTTCATGTACGCCGCGAACGGTCACGGCGCCTGGGAAGCGACCATCGTCAACCTGCTCGGCCCCGGCCAGGCGGTGCTGATCGCCGGGACCGGCCACTTCTCGGAATCGTGGGCGGTGCAGGCCGAAGCGCTCGGCGCCCGGGTCGTGCGCACTGCCTGGGACGAGGGCGAGGCGATCGATGCCGGCGCGGTCGAGCAGGCGCTGCGCGACGACCGAGAGCACGCCATCGTCGCCGTCTTCGTGGTGCATACCGACACCGCGAGCAGCCTCACGAGCGACCTGCCGGCGCTGCGGGCGGCGATCGATGCCGCCCGGCATCCGGCGCTCTTCGTGGTCGATGTCGTCGCCTCGCTGGCCGCCGCGCCATTCGAGATGGACGCGCTGCGCGCCGACGTGGCGATCGGCGCCTCGCAGAAGGGATTGATGGTCCCGCCGGGGCTGTCGTTCGTCGCCGTCAACGAGGCGGCGATGGCGGTCGCCCGGCGCAATCCGGCGCCGCGCTTCTACTGGGACTGGGTGCGGCGCCAGGGCGATCAGCCTTATCGCAAGTTCTGCGGCACGCCGCCGCAAAGCCTGCTCGCCGGACTCGAAGCGTCGCTGACGTTGATCGCGCGCGAGGGCCTGGCGCAGGTGCACGCGCGCCACCGCTTGATGGCCGACGCGGTGCACGCCGCCGTCGGCGCCTGGAGCGAGGCCGGCGGCCTGCGCTTCTTCGGCCGCCTGCCGGCGACCCGTTCGGTCTCGGTCACGACGCTGCTGACCGCGCCTGGCGTCGACCCCGAAGCGGTGCGTGCTCTGGCGCGCGAACGTTTCCAGGTCGCGATCGCCGGCGGGCTGGGACCGCTGACTGGCCGGGTGCTGCGCATCGGCCACCTCGGCGATACGAATCCGGCGATGGTGCTCGGCTGCCTGGCCGGGCTGCAGGCGGCGTTCGAGGTCTGCGGCGTGCCGGTCGGCGGCGCCGGCGTGCAGCGCGCAATCGAGGTCTTCGCGCGCGCGGATGCCCGGCCTGGCCCAGGCGCCTCGGTCCGGTCCATCGATTGAGACGACGCTGAAGGCCCGGCCCGTTGCAACGCGCCGGGCCGCGGGTGCGACGTGTTGGATGCACCGAGCCCGACGCGGGCCGACGTCTACCGTGACGAGGGCCCTGCCGGGCTCTCCGGGGCCGCACCGATGCGGCGCAGGACGGCCGCAGTTGACCCATGTCAAGCCACGCCGAATCGGATCGGCGCAGGCTGGAGCGGTCGCACGCACCGCGCGCGCCTCGTGGGTCCGATGCCATGCCCCATCCCTGCCTCGCCGTCATCCGCAACGAGCATCGCGCGCTGTCGGCGATGTTGCGTGCGATCGTCCTGCTGCTTGCCGGCCACAGGCGCCACCGCACGCTGCCGGATTTCGGTGCGCTGCGGGCGATGCTGTTCTACGTCGACGAGTTTCCGCAGAAACTGCATCACCCGAAGGAAACCCAGCTGCTGTTTCCGATGCTGCGCGGCCACGGCG
The DNA here is from genome assembly GCA_039925165.1 of Burkholderiaceae bacterium. Lineage (GTDB taxonomy): Bacteria > Pseudomonadota > Gammaproteobacteria > Burkholderiales > Burkholderiaceae_C > JBDSEG01. Next base: position 2,278 of record JBDSZM010000421.1, on the reverse strand, counting down.
CAGCGACCGACGCGCTGCTCGACCGGCTCGACCACGACCACGCGCGGGGCGAGCACCTGATCCAGGGACTCGAGCACGCGCTGCTGGGCTTCGAGATGCTCGGCGATGCGGGCCAGCCCGAGTCGAGGCGGGCCGTGTTCGAGACCGCGATCCGCCTGTACGTCCGCTTCTACCTCGAGCACATGCGGATCGAGGAAGCCGAGGTGCTGCCGCTGGCGCAAGCCGTGCTCGGCCCGTCCGACTGGGCTGAACTCGACGATGCCTTTCTGGCCAACCGGGATCCGCTCACCGGATTCGATGCGAGCGCAGCCTACGAGCCGCTGTTCCGCAGGATCCTGAGCGCATTGCCCGGCGACGGCGGGATCGCCTCGGCGATCGAGGCCCTGGCCGGAAGCGGACCCGCGAAGTACCGGCGCTGACCCCGCGGCCGAGGCGCGGCGTCCGGCCGCGGGCAAAAACCTGGCCGCAGCGCACAACTTGATCCTGCGCAAGCCCGCCGGATCGCGCGCGGGTGACAGTCTGCGGGTCGGCGCCAGCAACGCCGGCCGCGTATCACGCGCCACACCCCGTAGGAGCAGCAGGCATGGTCGACGCAACGGGTACTTCAAGCACCCGGACCCTGAGCGCCGCCGCACACAGCGCGGCCGCGACGCGACGGCGCCAGTCGCTGTCGATCCTGATCGTCTCGACCTTCGCCTTCACCGTCTGCTTCATGGTGTGGATGATGTTCGGCGTGATCGGCATCCCGATCAAGCAGAGTCTCGGTCTCAACGCGACCCAGTTCGGCCTGCTCACCGCCACCCCGGTGCTGACCGGCTCGCTGGTGCGCGTGCCGTTGGGCATCTGGACCGACCGCTACGGCGGGCGCATCGTGATGGCGGTGCTGATGGCGGTGACGGTGCCCGCGATCTGGCTGATGAGCTATGCGACGGTGTACTGGCACTTTCTCGTGATCGGCCTGTTCGTCGGGCTCGCGGGCGGCTCGTTCTCGGTCGGCACGCCCTATGTCGCGCGCTGGTTTCCGAAGAACCGGCAGGGCTTCGCCATGGGGGTCTATGGCGCCGGCAATTCAGGCGCCGCGGTCAACAAGTTCGTCGCGCCGGCGCTGGTCGTGGCCTTCGGCTGGGCGGTGGTGCCGCAGGTGTATGCGGCGGTCATGCTCGGCGCGGTGATCCTGTTCTGGCTCTTCAGCGCCAGCGATCCGGCGCACCGCGTGCCTGGTCACCTCAAGTTTTCCGACCAGCTGAAGATGCTGAAGGACCCGAAGGTCGTCAAGTACTGCCAGTACTACAGCATCGTCTTCGGCGGCTACGTCGCGCTGAGCCTGTGGATGGTCCAGTACTACATCGGCGAGTTCGGCCTCGACATCCGCGACGCGGCACTGCTGGCGGCCTGCTTCTCGCTGCCCGGCGGTGTGCTGCGTGCGGCCGGCGGCTGGCTGTCGGACCGCTACGGTGCGCACAGCGTCACCTGGTGGGTGATGTGGGTCAGCTGGATCTGCCTGTTCCTGCTGAGCTACCCGCAGACCGACTTCACCATCGTCACCCTCAACGGTCCGCGCAGCTTCCACCTCGGCCTGAACGTCTACGCCTTCACCGGCCTGATGTTCGTCCTCGGCGTCGCCTGGGCGTTCGGCAAGGCGAGCGTCTTCAAGTACATCAGCGACGACTACCCGACCCACATCGGCACCGTCAGCGGCATCGTCGGTCTGGCCGGCGGCATGGGCGGCTTCGTCCTGCCGATCCTGTTCGGCGTGCTGATGGACCTGACCGGCATCCGCTCGAGCGCCTTCATGTTGATGTACGGCGTGGTCTGGGTCTCGCTGATCTGGATGTACTGGACCGAGGTGCGCCGCACCGAACTGATGGGCGACCGCGCCCCGGCCTTTAGCCTGCGCGGCTGACCCGCCCGCCGTCCGTCACCTTTTCGACGAGGATCCCCATGACCACCGCCAACGATGCAGTCGACGCCGACACGGGCCGCCGCGCCGGGCCGCCCCAAGCAAGGCCCGACACTCTTGAAGGGTCGAGCGCGGTACCCGGCGGTCGGGGTGCCGACATCGACGACTGGCGCCCCGAAGACCCGGCGTTCTGGGAGGCCACCGGCAAGCGCGTGGCCTATCGCAACCTCTGGCTCTCGGTTCCCGCCCTGCTCTGCGCCTTCGCGGTATGGGGCATGTGGGGAATCATCACCGTGCAGATGCTGAACCTCGGATTCCCGTTCACCCAAGCCGAGCTGTTCACGCTAACCGCGATCGCGGGCATTGCCGGCGCGACGA
>JBDSZM010000420.1:0-3143 GCA_039925165.1 Burkholderiaceae bacterium | reverse complement strand
GGCTTGGGCTCCTCGGGCTTCTTCGCGACTTGAACGCCCTTGGGCTTGTTCATCATCGCGCGGATCGCCGAGGCTTCGTCCTCGGCGGCCTTGCGGCGCTTGGCCAGGTCGGCGGCGCGCTGCTTGTCCTCGTCGACGACGTCGGCCGCCTTGATGACGCGCAGCTGCGGCTTGGCCGGCTCGGCCACCGGCGCAGGCGCAACCACCGGCGCTGCAACCACCGGCGCCTCGGCCACCGGGGCGGCGACCTCGGGCTTGGCCTTGCCGCCCTTCGCGCCGGGCTTGGCCTTGGGCGCGGCCGCAGCGGCAGCCGCCGCGGCGGCGCTGGCCTGCTCGGCCGCCTCGGCGGCGGCGGCAGCTTCCTGCGCCGCCTGGCGCGCCTGTGCCTCGGCAGCCTCGCGCTCGCGTTGCTCCTGCTCCTCGCGCAGGCGCCGCTTCTCGGCCAGCGCCTCTTCCTCGAGACGCAGCACCTCGGCCTGCGCCTTGGCTTCGTCCTCGCGACGCTGCAGATCGACCTCGTCGACCTGCGGCGCCGATGTTGCCTCGGCGCCCGCGGGCGCATCGTCACGTTTGATGAAGGTGCGCTTCTTGCGCACCTCGACCTGGATGGTGCGCGCCTTGCCCGACGAATCGGCCTGCTTGATCTCGCTGGTCGACTTGCGGGTCAGCGTGATCTTGGTGCGCTGCGCCCCGGCGGTGGAGCCGTGCGCCGAACGCAGGTGGTCCAGCAGCCGTTCCTTGTCGGACTCGGTCAAGGCGTCGTCGGTCGACAGCTTGCGCACGCCGGCCGACTGGAGCTGCTCGAGCAGCGCCGCGGCCGGGCGGTTGAGCTCGGCGGCGAGTTGGGCGACGGTGGTCGTTGCCATTGTTTTGAAATCCTTGCGTGGGTCGGGCTGGGCAGGCGGTGCGGGCGGCGTGGCAGGCTCTAAGGTGCCTTACTCAGGCGGCGAACCAGTGTTCGCGGGCCTTCATGATCAACGCCTTGGCCTGCGTTTCGTCGACACCGGAGACCTCGGTCAGCTCGTCGACCGCCAGGTCGGCCAGGTCGTCCCGGGTATGGATGCCGCCCTGGGCGAGCTTGCCGATCAGTTCGGGCGTCAGGCCGTCGAGGTCGCGCAGATCCTGCGAGACGTCGCCGACGTTCTCTTCCTTCTGGATCTCCATCGTCAGCAAGGCGTCCTTGGCGCGGGTGCGCAGTTCGTTGACCGTGTCTTCGTCGAAGCTCTCAATTTCGAGCATCTCCTGCATCGGCACGTAAGCCACTTCCTCGAGGCTTGCGAAGCCTTCGGCGATCAGGATGTCGGCCACCTCGGCGTCGACGTCGAGCTTGTCGATGAAGAGCTTGCGAACGCTGTCCGACTCGCTCGCCTGCTTGGTCGCCGATTCCTCGGCGGTCATGATGTTGATGCGCCAGCCGGTCATCTCGGAGGCCAGACGCACGTTCTGCCCGCCGCGGCCGATGGCGATCGCGAGGTTCTCTTCGTCGACGACGACGTCCATCGCATGGCGCTCCTCGTCGACCACGATCGACTGCACGTTGGCCGGCGCAAGCGCACCGATCACAAATTGGGCCGGATCGTCGGACCACAAGACGATGTCGACGCGCTCGCCGGCGAGTTCGTTGGTCACTGCAGTCACGCGCGAGCCGCGCACACCGACGCAGGTGCCGATCGGGTCGACCCGCTTGTCGTGCGAGACGACGGCGATCTTGGCGCGCGAGCCGGGGTCGCGGGCGCACGACTTGATCTCGAGCAGGCCCTGCTCGATCTCGGGAACTTCCTGGGCGAAGAGTTCGATCATGAAGCCCGGGGCGCTGCGCGACAGCACGATCTGGGCCCCGCGCAAGGTCGTGTCGACCTCGGCGATATAGGCCCGCACGCGGTCGCCGGTACGCAGGTTTTCCTTCGGGATCATGTCGACCCGGCGCAACCGCCCTTCGACCCGGCCCGACTCGACGATCAGGTCGCCCTTGTCCAGGCGCTTGACGGTGCCGACGAAGATCTTGTCGCCGCGCGACAGGAAATCGGTCAGCAGCTGCTCGCGCTCGGCGTCGCGGATCTTCTGCAGGATGACCTGCTTGGCGGCCTGCGCGCCGATGCGGCCGATCGAGACCGAATCGACCGGCTCTTCGATGTAGTCGCCGACCTCGATGTCGGAGATCTGCTCCAGCGCCTCGAAATGCAGGACTTCGGAATCGGGCAGTTGCAGCCCGGCCTCGTTCGGCACCACGTGCCAGCGGCGGAAGGTCTCGTACTCGCCGGTCTCGCGGTCAACCGTGACACGCATGTCGACCTCGCCGCCGTGCAGCTTCTTGGAGGCGGAGGCGAGCGCGGCCTCGACCGCGGCGAAGACCACTTCGAGTTCCACGCTCTTCTCGCGTGAGATCGCGTCCACCAGCATCAACAATTCGCGGTTCATCAGCTCCTGCCTCCATCAGCGTCGTCATCGGGTCGCGCCGCCGCGCCCGTCGCATCTGTCGTTGGCGCGCCCTCGGGTTTCGAGAAACGCCGCCCCTTGAAATCCACCACCGGCACCAGTCGCGCCTCGCGGACTTCGTCCAGCGAAAAATCGAGCGCCTGCTCGCTGGGTGCCGTGCCCATCACCACGCGCCAGCCCTCGCCCTCGGGCGCGCGCTGCAACATACCGCAGTACTTCTTGCGACCCTGGAACGCCAGTTTCAACGTCAGGTCGATCTCTGCGCCGCAAAATCGCGCGTAGTCGGCCGGCCTCCTCAGTGGCCGGTCGAGCCCGGGCGACGACACTTCGAGCCTCGAATAAGCACTGCCTTCGACCTCGAGCACGTGCTGCAACTGTCGAGTCACCTTCTCGCAATCGTCGACGGTGATGAACTCGCTCGACGCATCGCCGGGAACATGGTCGATGAACACCCGAAGCAACCCGCCGGCCGTGCGCTCGGTATCGACCAGGTCATAGCCCAGCCCGGCGACCGTGCGCTCCACTGCTTCTGCCCAGTTCATTCCGTCGATCCAGCCCCACCTGATGGTCGTCCCGAGCCGCCCTGCCCGTCGCTCGCGCGGCCTGCGCGACAAGCGGACCAAGCAAAAAAAAGTGGGCTGGAAGAATCCGCCCACGCAGCTTTCTAGCAAAAACGGGATTGTAGCGCAGGCGGTCGCCCGATCACC
>JBDSZM010000419.1:0-10760 GCA_039925165.1 Burkholderiaceae bacterium | reverse complement strand
GACATTGACGAGCGGTCGCGTGACGAGGGCCCGCCCGTCGCCGCTGATGCTCGCCACGATCGAATCCGACGCCGGCGCTGCACCGCTCGGCGCCACCGGGTTCATGACCACGACGATCGGCGCCTGGGCGGGACTGCCGATCGACAACAGCACCACCAGCCCGAGCGTGGCCAGTCCGGCGAGCGCGGTGAGCCCACGCCACAGCGCGAGGCGGCCCCACCATCCGGGCGCGCCGGCGCCCGCGCCGCGCAGAGTGCCGTCGAGCCGGGCCTGGATGCCGGTCCAGACGCGCGCGGACGGCGACTGCGGCGCGATGACGACGGTCAGCGGCATCAGCCGCGCCTGCCAGGCGTGGACGGCGCCGCGCAGCGCGACGTGCGCCGGCAGCAAGGCCTCGAAACGGCGCCGCGCGGCGCCGCGCAAGGTGCCGGCGACGTAGTCGGCGGCCAGGCGGTCGGCGAGTCGGGGGCGTCCGTAGTCCATCTCAGCTCCGCGCGACGCTGTCGCGCTGCACCGAACGTTCCAGGCAATCCTTGAGCGACAGCAGGGCGCGCCGGACCCACGACTTGACGGTGCCGAGCGGCTGGTGCAAGCGCGTCGCGACCTCGGCGTGGCTCAGGCCGTCGTAGAAAGCCAGCGCCACGCTCTGGCGCTGCGCGGCGCTCAGGTTTTGCATGCAGGCGGCCAGTTCGCGCGCGTCGGACGCTCGGTCGAGCAGGTCGAGCGGGCCGGCGGCAGGGTCTTCGAGCTGGTCGTACACGTGTTCCTCACCGTCGTCGTCGTTCGCATGCACGCTCGATTGCGTCTGCGGCTGGGCCTGGTTCCGGCGCAGGCTGTCGATCGCGCCATTGCGCGCGATGCTGGTGAGCCACGTCAGGGGTTGGCTCTGCGCCGCATCGAAACCGTGCGCCGCCCGCCACACCTTGACGTAGACCTCCTGCAGGATGTCCTCTGCCTGGGCCCGGTCCCGGTTGATACGCAGCACGACCGCGAACAGATGCGAACTGGTGCCGTCGTACAGCGCGGCGAAGGCGGCGCGGTCGCCGATGCCGCAGCGCGCCAGCAGCGTGGCCAGGCCGCGGCTGCGTTGGTTCCAGTCGGAGGGTGCGGCAACAGGCATCGGCAATCCGGGTTCAGGTGGCGGCCGGCCCGGCGATATCGGGCCGCTTCGTACAATCGAAGTCTACCCAAGGACGACATGCCGAGCCCGCACGACCACATCCTCACGCTGGCCTGTCCCGACACCAAGGGCATCGTCTACGCGGTCTCGGGGCTGCTCTTCGAAAACGGCTGCAATATCCTCGAATCGCAGCAGTTCGGGGATGTCGGGAACGACGACAGCACCGGACTTTTCTTCATGCGGGTGCAGTTCGAGGCCCCGCCCGCGATCTCTGATGCGACGGCACTGCAGGCCCTCTTCGCGCCGATGTGCCGACGCTATTCGATGGTCGCGCAGATCCGTCCGCGCGCCCAGCGTGCGCGGGTCTTGCTGATGGTCAGCCAGCACGGGCATTGCTTGAACGACCTGCTGTTTCGCCGGCGTGCCGGTCAGCTCGGCATCGACGTGGTCGCGATCGTGTCGAACCACCCGGATTTCGCTGCGCTGGCGGCCAGCTACGACATCCCGTTCCATCACCTGCCGCTGCGCGCCGGCGCGAGTGCCGACGACAAGCGTGCGCAGGAGCGTCAGGTCGAGGCGCTGGTCGAGCGCGAGCGGGTCGACCTGGTGGTGCTCGCGCGCTACATGCAGATCCTGAGCCCGGCGTTTTGCGGCTTCCTCGAGGGCCGGGCGATCAACATCCACCACAGCTTCCTGCCCAGCTTCAAGGGCGCCAAGCCCTACTACCAGGCGCACGACCGCGGCGTGAAGCTGATCGGCGCGACGGCGCACTACGTGACCGCCGAACTCGACGAGGGGCCGATCATCGAGCAGGACGTGGCACGCGTCGACCACACGCACAGCCCCGAGGATTTCACCGCGGTGGGTCGCGACGTGGAATGCGTGGTGCTCGCACGCGCCGTGGGCTGGCACGCCGAGCACCGGGTGCTCATGAACGGCCACAAGACGGTCGTCTTTCGCTGAGCCATGGCACGTCTCAAGCGCCCACTGCCGCAGATCGACACGCCCGACCAGATCGAGCAGCGCTTCTACGAGGCGTTGCAGCGCGGCGATATCGATGGACTGATGAGCGTCTGGGCCGAAGACGAGGACATCAGCTGCGTGCACCCCGGCGGGCCGCGCCTGATCGGCCACGGCCCGATCCGCAGTGCCTTCGAATCGATCTTCGCGAATGGCGCGGTCGATGCGAGCGCGCGCAAGGTGCGCCGGCTGCAGTCGGGCAGCTGCGCGGTGCACAGCGTGCTCGAGCAGATCCGGGTCAAGACCGCCGAAGGGCCGCAACTGGCCTGGGTCGTTGCGACCAACGTCTACCTGCAGGGCGCGACCGGCTGGCGGATGGTGGCGCACCACGCGAGTCCCGGGACCGAGCAGGAACTGCAGGAACAGGTCGAAGCCGCCTCGGTCCTGCACTGAGGATCGGCGATGCGCGACCATCGGGCGCCGCGCTGGCTGGTCGGCGGTAATTTGCAGACGATCTGGCCGGCGCTCGTCGCCCGGCGTTTCCAGGGCCCGCCGCCGCACTTCGATCGCGAGCGCTGGACCACGCCGGACGGCGACTTCGTCGATGTCGACCGACTCGCGGCGCCGGACCCGCGACCGACCCCCCTCGTCGTGCTGTTCCACGGCCTCGAGGGCTCCTCGTCGAGCCACTATGCGCAAGCCTTCGCCCGCGCGGTGCAGGCCCGCGGCTGGGCGCTGGCGGTGCCGCACTTCCGCGGCTGTTCCGGCCCGATCAACCTGGCGCCGCGCGCCTACCACTCGGGCGATTTCGAAGAGGTCGGCTGGATGCTCGACCGCTTGCGCGCGGCGCATGCCGGCCCGCTGCTGGCGGTCGGGGTCTCGCTGGGTGGCAACGCACTGCTGCGCTGGGCCGAAGAGACCGGCGCGGGGGCCGGCACGACGGTGCGCGCGCTCGCCGCGATCTCGGCGCCGCTCGACTTGGCGGCGGGCAGCCGGGTGATCGGACGCGGCTTCAACCGGCTCTCATACACGCGCATGTTCCTGCGCAGCATGAAGCCCAAGGCGCTCGCCAAGCTGGCGCAGCACCCGGGCCTGTTCGACCGCAAGCGGCTGCTCGCTGCCCGCACGCTCTACGACTTCGACGATCTTTTCACGGCGCCGCTGCACGGATTCCGCGATGCCGCGGACTACTACGCACGCGGTTCCGCGGGCCCGCACCTGCACCGCATCCGCGTCCCGGCGCTGGTGCTCAACGCCCGCAACGACCCGTTCCTGCCGACTGCCAGCCTGCCGCGCGCGGCGGACGTCGGACCCTGCGTCACGCTGTGGCAGCCGGCGCACGGCGGGCACGTCGGTTTTGCCGAAGGACCGTGGGCCGGCCGGTTGACGACGCTGCCCGAACACGTCCTCGGCTGGCTGCATGCGCGGCTCTGAGGCAAGATGGCCGCATGGACGATCTGGTCGCCGCTGCGCTCGTCAAATGGCCGAACGTGCCGAACGCGCACGGCTGGCTCGGGCTCGACGCGCGCGGCCAGTGGTATCTGCGCGATGAACGGGTTCAGGCCGCGGGCGATTTCGCGACCTCGCGCGGCAGCCTGATCGAGCACGCCCGGCTGATCGACTTCATCGGACGCAACTACGCCGCCGATGCCGAGGGCGGCTGGTTTTTCCAGAACGGCCCGCAGCGGGTGTATGTCGATCTCGAGGCAGCGCCGTGGGTGTGGCGTTTGTCGCTGCCCGCGGAGCCGGGCGCCGCGCCGGCGGTCGCCGCGCACACCGGCCAGGCGGCGCGGCCGGCGTCACTGTGGCTCGACGAGGCGGGTCGGGTCTATCTGGATACCGACCTCGGCTTCGGGCTGGTCCACAGCATCGACACCGCGGTGGCGGCCGATGTCATCGAATCGGGGGCGTGGGCGCCGAGCCAGATCGCATCGGCCAGCCTGGCAGCGCGGTTCGGCTTTCGGCTGCGGCCTCGGCCCTGAGCGGGCCGGTCGGCGTTCGGCTTATTTGGCGGCGTTGACCATGTAGGCCACGACGTCGCGGATTTCCGCGTCGCTCGCCGACGATCCGCCCTTCGGCGGCATCGCGCCCTTGCCCTTGATGACGCTCGCGGTCAGGGCATCGATGCCCTGCGCGATGCGTGGCGCCCAGGCCGCCTTGTCGCCGAACTTGGGCGAACCGGCCACGCTGGTCGCATGGCAGGCTTGGCAGATCTGGGCGTACAGCGCCGGCGCGGCACCCGCCGGCGCCGCTGCGGTCGCGACGCTGGCGGCCGGCGCGGCGGCAGGTGGCGGCGCAGCGGCCGCCGGAGTCGCAGCGACAGCAGGCGCCGGCGCGGCGGTTGCCGGGGTCACAGTCGTCGTCGCAGCCGCAGAAGGCTCGGCGCCGGAGGCGGGCGCGGCAGCCGCCACCAGCGTTTTCAGCGGCTCGAACTTCGCACCGCCCTGGTTGGCCATGTGGACCACGGCCCGGTCGATCTCGAGGTCGCTGTAGTCGCCGCCGCCCTGCGGCCCCATCGCGCCCTTGCCCTTCAGCGCCGAGTTCAGCAGCGCCTCGTGGCCGGTGGCGATGCGCGGGGCCCAAGCACCAGCGTCGCCGAGCTTCGGCGCGCCGGCGACACCGGCGGTATGGCAGGCCGTGCAAACCGCAGCGTAGACCTGCTCGCCGGTTTTGAGCGATGCCGGGTCCGACAGGTCCTTGATCTCGATCTGGCCCACCGGCTGCAGTCGACGCGCCACGGCCTGCGCGGACTGGCCGTCGCTGCCGGCGGACGGTTCGTGGTCGGTGATGACATAGGTCACCAGCAGGATGATCGCGATGACGGGCACCACGAACGCGAACAGGACCGCCAGGATCAGCTGCTTCGGGGTCTTGATCGGACCTTCGTGAGGCCCGTCGTGCTCGTCGGTGGTGTCGGTGGGATCGCTCATGAACGCCTTCGCTGCCCTGGTCGGCGCCCGTCACGAGCGCCGTCACGCAAAGCGCGGAATTATAGGGTGGCGACGCCGGCGCGCCCGGCGTGGGCGAGGCGCGGCGAGGCCCGCTGCTAGAATCGCCGACTTGCGTCCGTAGCTCAATGGATAGAGTACTGCCCTCCGAAGGCAGGGGTTGCTGGTTCGATCCCAGCCGGGCGCACCAGCGCAAGACCGGAGCCGTCGCCGGCACGACGTTCGCCCGCACCGACCAAGACGGTCACCGCTCCGATCCCGACGTCAGAACAGCGCCATGCTGAGCTTGCGCCGATACGCGTCGACCACCGGATCTGACGGAGCTGCGAGCGATTTGCCGGCAATCTCGAGCGTGCCCTTGGGGGCGGCGGCCTCGGCCCGGGCCGGCGCGGGTTTGGTCATCAGCTCGAGGATGGCGACGTAGTTCTTGCGCGCGAGTTCGTCGCGCCAGGCCTTGTCGCGCATGATGATCTCGAGCAGTTCGTCCATCGCCTCGGCGAAGCGCTGCGCCGCGAAGTGGTTCTGGGCCAGTTCGAAGCGCGCATCGAAGTCGCGCTTGTTGGCAGCGATCGCCGTCGTCAGCGCCTGCGGCGCGCGTGCGGCGGGCGCCGCCTCGATCGCAGCCAGCCAGTGCCCGATCGCCGTCAGCCGGGCGTTCGGGATCACCTGATGCGCCACCGGCGCATACACGCCGCGCGCTTCATCGACACGGCCGGCGCCGAGCAGGGCGCGCAGGTAGTCGGCGCGCGCCGCATCGTTGCCCGGATTGAGTGCCACGGCTTCCTGCAGCTTGGCGAGCGCACTCTCGGTGTCGCCGCCAGCCAGAAGTTCCTCGGCGGCGTCGAGGTCCTGCTCGGCAGCGGCCTCCGCGGCGCTCGGCACGTGCTTGTCGAGAAACGTGCGGATCTCCGACTCGGGCAGCGCACCGACGAAGCCATCGACCGGCTGGCCGCCTTTGAACAGGACGCAGAACGGGATGCTGCGCACGCCGAACATCTGCGACAGCTGTGCGGCGATCTCGGGCTGGTCGTCGGAGTTGAGCTTGGCGAGCCTGAAGCGCCCGGCGTAAGCGGTCTCGACCTTCTCCAGCACCGGGCCGAGCGCCTTGCAGGGGCCGCACCACGGCGCCCAGATGTCGAGCAGAACCGGCGTGTCGAGCGAGCCGTTGATGAGCTCGGCTTCGAAGTTCTGCGTGGAAATGTCGAGCATGAGGCTTCCGTCGGTCGTGGGGTGAAGGGACGAGTGGCTGCGAGGGCAGATGACGACACGCCACCTACAATTCAAGGCTCTTCAAGCACCAGGAGCGAGCCGGTGAGCAGCCCGCCTGTGGTGGTCGGCGTGGTGATGGGGTCCCGCAGCGACTGGGACACCTTGCGCGCGGCCACCGAGATTCTCGCCGAGTTCGGCATCGCCCATGAGGCCCGCGTCGTCTCGGCCCACCGCATGCCGGACGACATGTTCGCCTATGCGCAGGCCGCCGCCGGCCGCGGCCTAAAGGCCATCATCGCCGGCGCCGGCGGCGCGGCCCACCTGCCAGGCATGCTGGCCGCCAAGACCACCGTGCCGGTGCTGGGCGTGCCGGTCGCGAGCCGGCATCTGTCGGGGGTCGACTCGCTGCACTCGATCGTCCAGATGCCCAAGGGCATCCCGGTCGCGACCTTCGCGATCGGCGTGGCCGGCGCCGCCAACGCCGCGCTGTTCGCGGTTGCGATGCTGGCCAACGACGATGCCGCCTTGCGGGCGCGCCTCGACGCCTACCGCGCGCGCCAGACCGAGGCCGCGCGTGCCATGACGGCCGAGCTGAAGTGACGCTGCGCTTCATTGCGCCGGGCGCCACCCTCGGCGTGATGGGCGGCGGCCAGCTCGGCCGGATGTTCGTGCACGCGGCGCAGCGCATGGGCTACGCGACTGCGGTGCTCGACCCCGACCCGCAAAGCCCGGCCGGCCGCGTCGCGCACCGCCACATCGAGGCCGATTACCTCGACCCCGATGCGCTGACGCAACTTGCGGACGCGAGCGCGGCGGTCACGACCGAATTCGAAAACGTGCCAGCTTCCGCGCTCGAGACCCTGGCGCGGCGCGTGCCGGTCGCGCCGGGCGCGGCCTCGGTCGCGATCTGCCAGGACCGGGCGGCCGAGAAGGCGCACTTCGCGGCCTGCGGCGTGCCTTGCGCACCGCATGCGGTAATCGAATCGGACGCCGCGTTGGCGGCCGTCGATGCCGCGCTGCTGCCCGGCATTCTCAAGACCGCACGGCTGGGCTACGACGGCAAGGGCCAGGTGCCCGTGGCCGATCGCGCCGCGCTGGCATCGGCCTGGGGCGGGCTCGGTCGCGCGGTCTGCGTGCTCGAACAGCGGCTTCCGCTCGCCTTCGAGCTGAGCGTGATCGTGGCCCGCGGCGCCGACGGCGCACTCGTCCACCTGCCGCCGCAACAGAACCTGCACCGTGACGGCATCCTTGCCGTCACCCAGGTGCCGGCGCCCGATGTGCCGGTCGCGGCGCAGGCCGCCGCGGTCGATGCGGCGCGGCGCCTGGCGGCGTCGATGCAGCACGTCGGCGTGTTGTGCGTCGAGTTCTTCGTCCTCGCCGACGGCACGCTGGTCGCCAACGAGATGGCGCCGCGGCCGCACAACTCGGGCCACGCGAGCCTCGACGCCTGTGACGTCTCGCAGTTCGAACTGCAGGTGCGCGCCATGACCGGTGCGCCGCTCGGCGCGCCGCGCCTGCATTCGGCGTGCGTGATGCTGAATTTGCTCGGCGACTTGTGGGGCGCTGCGGCAGCGCCGGTCGAACCGGACTGGGCCGGCGTGCTGGCGCTGCCCGGGGTGCATCTGCACCTCTACGGCAAGCAGGGCGCGCGGCCGGGCCGCAAGATGGGCCACCTCAGCGTCACCGCCGAGGAGCCGGCGCTGGCGCTGGCGCTGGCTCGCCGCTGCGCCCGGCAGCTGGGCATCCAGGCGTTCTGACGGTGCGGCTGGACGGCCACGATCCGGCGGCGGTGGAGCGGGCGGCCGCGGCGCTCGCGGCCGGTGAGCTGGTGGCCTTTCCGACCGAGACGGTCTACGGCCTCGGCGCGCGCGCCGATGACGATGCCGCGGTGGCGCAGATCTTCGCCCGCAAGGGCCGGCCGAGCGAGCACCCGCTGATCGTGCACGTCGCCGAGGCGGCCGACGCGCTCGCCTTCACCGAGGTGATGCCGCCGATCGCGCATCGCCTGATGGACGCCTTCTGGCCGGGGCCGCTGACAGTGATCGTGCCGCGTGCCGATGCGATCGCCCGCGCCGCGGCCGGCGGACAGTCGAGCGTGGGCCTGCGCTGCCCGGCGCATCCGGTCGCGCAGGCGCTGTTGCGGGCGGCGCGCAAGCTCGGCGTGCCGGGGGTGGCAGCGCCGAGCGCAAACCGGTTCGGCCGCATCAGTCCGACCCAGGCCGACCACGTCGCGTCCGAATTCGGCCCGGATCTGTGGCTGCTCGACGGCGGCGCGTGCGAGGTCGGCATCGAATCGAGCATCGTCGACTGCACGCGCGGCCGCGCCGCGTTGCTGCGCCCGGGCGTGCTCACGCGCGAGCGCATCGAGGCGGCCGCCGGGGTGCGGCTCGACGCGCCGGATCCGCAAGCGCCGCGCGCATCGGGCACGCTCGAGTCGCACTACGCACCGCACGCCACGCTGCGTCTGATGGCCACCCCGATGCTGCGCACGGCTTTAGAGCTGCTGGGCGAGCTGCCGCCGGAGCTGGCGGTATATTCCCGCACGGTCCGGCCGCGGGTCATCGGGCCGCGGTACCGACCGATGCCGGACAAGCCGCGCCAGGCCGCGTTCGATCTGTTCGCCACGCTGCGCGAGCTCGATGCCGACGGCGTGCGCCTCATCTGGGTCGAAGAGCCGCCGCCCGGTCCCGAATGGGACGGCGTGCGCGATCGACTGCAGCGCGCCGCGGCGCGCTGACCTCCTCACCCGAATTTCTCTGGAGTCCTCGCCATGATCCCCACCCTCAAACGCTTGCTGGCCGCCTCCCTGTCCGGCGTCGCGCTGCTGGCGGGTTGCGGCGGCGGCGAGCAGGTCGTCAGGTTCGTCCCGACCCGCATCCTTGCCTTCGGCGACGAGACCAGCGTGCTCGACAACTCGGCCGGCGACGCCAACGCGCGCAAGTACAGCGTCAACGCCCTGGCGGCCGACGGGGTGACGCTCGACTGCGTGGCCAACCCGATCTGGATCCAGCAGATCGCGGCCGGCTTCGGGCTCGTCTTTCCCGAATGCAACCACGCGGCGGTGCCGGTGGTCGCGCCAGCCAGCCGCGACTACGCCACGCCGGGCGCGCGGGTCGCCGACATCGCGACCCAGATCGACCGGCACCTTGCCGCCAGCGATCTGAGCGGCAGCGACCTGGCGCTGGTGCTGGCCGGGGCCAACGACGTGCTCGCCCTCTACGCCCAGTACCCGGCCGTGGCCGAGGCCGACCTCATCGGGCAGGCCGAAGCGATCGGCACCGTGCTCGGGACCCAGATCAACCGGCTGGCCGAGGCCGGCGCGAAGGTGGTGGTATCGACCGTGCCCGACCTCGGCCTGTCGCCGTTCGGCCTGGCGCAGGAGGCGCTGGCCGTCGGCCGCAGTGCGGTGCTGACGCGCCTGTCGGCGCGGCTGAACGCCAAGTTGCGGGTGACCGTCATCAACGACGGCCGCAAGATCGGCCTGATGTTCACCGACGAGGCGCTGCAGACGGCCTATAAATTTCCGTCGGCGACGGGCTTCGTCAATACGACCGGTCGCGTCTGCAATCCGGCGCTGACCTCGGTCGCGCTGTGCACCACCGCGACCTTGGTCACCAACGGCAGCGCCACCACCTGGCTGTGGGCCGACGACACCCATCTCAGCGCCGGCGGGCAGGCCCTGCTCGGGCAGATCGGCCTGTCGCGGGCGGTCAACAACCCGTTCTGACACGGCCGCTCCGACGCGGCCGCTGGCCGGGCCGCGTCAGGGCGCGCGGCGTGCCCCGGCCAGCGCCGGCGCATCGCTCGCCGTCCATTGCGTGAGCGCCTCCAGCGCCGGCCGGGCGGCGTTGGCGTTGGGATGGTTGACGATCGCCACCACCACGTAGCGGCGCCCGCTCGCCGACAGCACATAGCCGGCGATGCCGACCACGTCGCGCAGCGAGCCGGTCTTGAGGTGCGCCCGGCCGAGCTGCATGCGGGTAGCGCGCCGCAAGGTGCCGTCGATGCCGCCGACCGGCAGCGAGCTCATCAGCTCCGGCATCACCGGGCTGGCCCACGCGACCAGCAGCAGCCGCGCCAGCGACAGCGCGGTGGTGCGTGCGCTGCGCGACAGGCCCGAACCGTTGTCGATCACCACATCGGCCGCGCTCGGCCCGAGCCGCAGCTCGATCCAGTCGCGCAGCACCTCGCGCGCGGCCTGCGGCGAGGCGTTGCCGCGCTGCGCCAGTGCCAGGCTCAGGAAGAGCTGCTGCGCCATCACGTTGTTGCTGAACTTGTTGATGTCGCGCACCACTTCGGCGAGCGACGGCGAGCCGATCTCGAAGCTCGGGCGGGTGGCCGGCGCCAGGCCGTCGCGCACGCTGCCGCCGAGCGTGCCGCCGATCTCGCGCCACATTCCGGCGAGGGCGCGCGCGCTGTAGCCGCGCGGATCGGGATGGGCCAGCGGCCAGGTCTTCTCGCCGCAGGCGACCGGGTAGCCGCCCGACACCCGCAGCCGGGCCGGGTCGGTGAACTCGACCCGC
>JBDSZM010000418.1:0-4141 GCA_039925165.1 Burkholderiaceae bacterium | reverse complement strand
TGAACGACGCGAACGCGTGCTGCATCGGCGTATTGACGGTGAACACGTTGAACTGGTGCACCTTGCGGAATTCGGTGGTGAGGCTGGCCGGCGCAGCCGCGTAGGCGATCTTCCAGCCGGTCACGTGATAGGTCTTGCCGAAGCTCGAAATGACGACGCTGCGCGCCGCCAGTTCGGGATGGCGAGCCACGCTCTCGTGGCGCGCCCCGTCGTAGACCATGTGCTCGTAGACCTCGTCGCTGATCAGCACCACGTCGGTGGGGCGCAGCAGTTCGGCCAGCCGCGCCATGTCGGCCGCCGACCAGACGGTCGCACTCGGGTTGTGCGGCGTATTGACGATCATGGCCCGCGTGCGCGGCGTGAGCGCGGCGGCGATCTGGTCGAAATCGGGCGCGAAGGTGCCCGGCACCAGCGGCACGTGCACCGCCACCCCGCCGGCCAGTTCGATGTTGGGCGCGTAGCTGTCGTAGCACGGGTCGAGCACGATCACCTCGTCGCCGGGATGCACCAGCGCCAGCACCGCGGTCAGGATCGCCTGGGTCGCGCCGGCGGTGATGGTGATCTCGGTGCCGGGATCGTAGGCGTGCCCGTAAAGCGACTCGATCTTGGCCGCGACGGCTTCGCGCAGTACCGGCACGCCGGGCATCGACGGGTACTGGTTGAGGCCGGCCCGCATCGCGGCGTCGACCGCGTCGAGCAGGCGCGGGTCGCACTCGAAATCCGGAAAGCCCTGGCCGAGGTTGACCGCGCCGTGCTGCTGCGCGAGCGCCGACATCACGGTGAAGATGGTGGTGCCGACGTGCGGCAGGCGGGTGATGACTTCGGGCGTGCGGTGCATGACGGAGCTCGGCAGGGCTGGCTTCACAACTGGTAGTCGACGGGGTCGCCGGCGAGGGCGCGCGTGACGAGCGCGCGGCTCAACCGGTCGGACATCATCTCGGCGAAGGTGTAGACGTAATTGCGCAGGTAGGCGCCGCGCTTGAAGGCGATGCGGGTCACGTTCTGGCCGAACAGATGGCCGGCCGGCCGCGACACCAGGTCGCCGCCGGCCGGATCGTCGCGCACCGCCGTCTCGGCCACGATGCCCACGCCGAGTCCGAGCCGGACATAGGTCTTGATGACGTCGGCGTCGATCGCCTCGAGCACGATCTGCGGCACCAGGTTGCGCGTCTTGAACGCCTGATCGACCCGGGTCCGGCCGCTGAACGACGGGTGGTAAGAGACGAGCGGATGCTGCGCCAGGTCTTCCAGTGACACGCGCTCGAGCTGCGCCAACGGGTGCCCGGCCGGCATCACGAGGGCGTGCTGCCATTCGTAGCACGGCAGGCTGACGAGTCCCTCGACGTCGTGCAGCGCCTCGGTCGCCAGGCCGATGTCGGCCACTTCCTCGAGCACCATCTTCGCGACCTGGTCGGGCGCGCCCTGATGCAGGCCGATCGCGACCTTCGGGAAGCGCTTGCGCAGCTGAGTGATCGGCCCGGGCAGGAAGTAGCGCGCCTGGCTGTGGGTGGTGGCGATCGACAGCTTGCCTTCGTCCTGCTTCGAGAACTCCTCGCCGATGCGCTTCAGGTTGCCGACCTCGCGCATGATGACCTCGATCGACTTGAGCACCGCCTGCCCCGGCTCGGTGACGCGGCGCAGCCGCTTGCCGTGGCGCGCGAAGATGTCGACACCGAGCTCGCCCTCGAGTTCGAGGATCGCCTTCGAGATGCCGGGCTGCGAGGTGAAGAGCACCTTCGCGGTCTCGGTCAGGTTGAGGTTGCGCCGGACGGCCTCCTGGACGAAACGAAACTGGTGCAGGTTCATGGCGCGGATTGTTCCATCGACGCCAGCGCGGCCAGCGCCATCGCCTCGATCACCGCGTCCACCTCGCCGATCGCCGGGCGCATCGTCCAGGCGACGTCGGGGCGCTCGCCGGCCAGCGTCTGCATCAGCGCCGGAAGGTCCTTGCGCACGTGGCCGCCGCTGCCTAGGAAGAGCGGTACCACGTCGACCCGGCTGCACCCGGTGTCGGCCAGGCGCCGGCCGGCGTCGAGAAGGTCGGGCGCCATGAACTCGAGGAAGGCCAGCTCGACCGCAACCGTCGGAGCGCGCGCACCGATGCGCGCCGCGACGTCGCGGAACGGCATGGCCCAGCGCGGATCGCGGGCGCCGTGGGCGAAGAGCAGCAGGCCGCGCCGCGCGTGGGCGCTCATCGGTAACGCACCAGCCAGCTGAACGCCGCCAGTGACAGCAGCAGGAAGAGCGCGCTCGGCGCAGTCGCCACCACCCACGGCGTCCAGGCGCGCAGGATCCCGAGGTGCCCGGCCACGTTGTTGAGCAGCACGAAGCCGATGCCGAGCATGATGCCGCTGAAGACCTTGAGGCTGACCCCGCCGGCGCGCGCATGCATGTAGGCGTAGGGCAGGGCGAGGCCGACCATCACCAGGCAGGCGAATGGATACACGGCGCGCTTCCAGAAGGCGATCTGCTGACTCTGCGCGGCCTGCTCGTTGTCGGCCAGGTGCCCGATGTAACGGAACAGGTCGACCGTCGACATGGAGTTGAGCGGCAGCACGGCCGAGGCCACCACGCGCGCGGTGAGGCTGCCGTGCCAGGGGTAGGTCGCGAGCTTCTCATCGCGCACCTCGCTCACCGTGCCATTGCCGCCCGGCGTCCGCACCCAGTGCGTGATGGCCACGTCCTTCAACGCCCAGACGGCGTCGTCGGACACCTGGGCGCTGGCGGCCTGGATGCGCCGCAGCAGCCGCCCGTCGGCGTCGAACTCGAAGATGCGCACCGCGTCGAGCTGCGAGCGGCCGCGCGCCGCACCCACATTGATCGAATAGCTGCGCTCGCCCTGCGGCGTGCTCAGATGGTCCTTCAGCCAGGCGCCGGTTTGCCCGACCTTGAGCCCGCCCTTGAACGACGCAAGCCATTGCGCGGCCTGCCGCTCGGCCAGCGGCGCGATGTAATCGCCGACCACGAAGGTGAGGGCGCCGAATGCGAGCCCCAGGCTCGCCAGCAGGCCGAGCGCGCGGCCGGGGCCGAGCCCGCCGGTGCGCAGGATGGTGAATTCCGACGACTGCGCCAGGCGCGACAAGGCATAGATGGTGCCGATGAGCACCGCGATCGGCGCCAACTCGTAGACGTGACCAGGCACCAGCAGCAGCGCATAGACCGCCGCGCTCATCGCGGTGTAGCCGCTCTGTCCGACCGCGCCGAGCTCGTCGACGAAGTCGATGAAGAAGAACAGCGACAGGAAGGCCAGTCCGACGAAGCACACCGAGGAGACGATGTCGACGTAGAAGAGGCGGCGCACGGTCTTCATCGTGCGGCCCGCAAGCCCGAACGCCGCTCCCAGCCCCATTGCCGGTTGGTCTGCTCGCGCCACCATACCAGCGCCAAGGCGAGGGCCAGCGCGCCGCCATGCGCACCGGCGAGCGCCGCGCCGACCCCGACCTTGCCCGCCGCGACCCAGGCCTGCGTCAGGTTGATGAGGTTGTAATAGACGATGAAGGCGAGCAGCGCGAACAGCAAATTCCAGTTGCCGGCGCGGCGCGGGTTCGACGCTGACAGGCCGATCGCCAGCAGCACCAGGTTGGCCGCACCGAGCGCGAGTCCGACCCGCCACACCAGTTCGCCCTGGTGGCGCGGGGTCGGCTGGCGCAGCAGGTCGCGCGTGCTGCGCGCCTTGGGCGGCAACTCGTCGACCGCCGACAGCGTGCGTTCGCCGGCCAGCACGCGGTAGGTCTGGAAGCGCGCCATCGTGCGTGCGCCGGTCACCAGGTTGTTCTCGTTGCGTTGCCCGGTGTCGAGCAACAGGTAGCGGTCGTTGGCGGCGTCCAGCTCGAGCCGTCCGCTGCGCGCCGTCGTGACCGCCTCGCTGCCGGGCTGGGTCGACAAGATGAAGACATTGCGGCCGATCGAGCCGTCGGTCGCATCGCGCTCGATGAAGAACACCCGGCTGCCGTCGCGCGAGCTCTGGAACTGGCCCGGCGTCACGCGCGACAGGTCGGAGCGGCGCGCATAACGCTCGCGCAAATCGGCGCCTTGCTGGTTGACCCACGGCCAGACGAAGAGCGCCATCAGCGCCACCGTCAGCAGCACCGGCCAGGCGGTGTGCAGTACCGGGGCGACGAAGCGCGACAGGCTGGCACCG
>JBDSZM010000417.1:0-4708 GCA_039925165.1 Burkholderiaceae bacterium | reverse complement strand
TCGCGCTGCCTGCAGTTCAACTTGCGACCGATGGCGCCGCAGACGGTGCAGGCGCACCTGGCCGACGTGCTGGCGCAGGAAGGCATCGAGGCCGAGCCGGCGGCGCTGCGCCTGCTGGCACGCGCGGCGCGCGGCTCGCTGCGCGACGGTCTGTCGCTGACCGACCAGGCGATCGCGTTCGGCGCCGGCCGTGTCGCCGAAGCGCAGGTCCGGCAGATGCTCGGCAGCGTCGACCGCAGCCATGCGGTGCGGCTGGTCCAGGCGCTCGCCGGGCGCGACGGTGCGGCCGTTATCGCGGCGGTCGACGGCCTGCGCACGCTCGGCCTGTCGGCCGCCGCGACGCTCGAGGAGATGGCCGCCTTGCTGCAGCAGATGGCGGTTCTGCAGGCGGTGCCGGACGCGCTCGACGCCACCGATCCGGAGGCTGCCGGCGTCGCCAATCTCGCGGCGGGCCTCGCAGCCGACGAGACGCAGTTGCTGTACAGCATCGTGCTGCACGGTCGGGCCGAAATCAGTCTGGCCCCTGACGAGTACAGCGGCCTGGTGATGGTGCTGCTGCGCTGGCTGGCGTTCGCCCCGAACGGGGCCGACAGCGCCGTGACGGCGCCGACCCGCAGGGCCGCACCGACGTCCGCTGCGGCGTCATCACCCGCGACATCCGCGGCGCCACGCAGCCCGTCTGCGGTGCCGGTCCGCCCCAGCCCGACCGCGCCCCCGGCCGTCGAGTCGCCGGCGCGCCCGCCGGCCGCAGCGTCCGCGGCGCGCGCGCTGGCGCAGCCGGCTGCCGTTGCAGCACCCGCGACGCTGCGCGTCGATCTGCGCTCGAACGAGCCACCGCCCTGGCTGGACATCGACGAGGATGATCCGGGTGCGCCGCCGCCGGTGCGCCCGGCCGCCGTGGTGTCCACGCTGCGCCCGGCCGAGCCCGCCCCAGCCGACAGGGAGCCCACGCCGGCGGAACGGGCGCTCGGAGATCGCTGGGCCGACGTGGTCGCGCAACTCATTGCGGGCGGCGGGGTCACCGCCCTCGTGCGCGAGCTGGCCTGGCAGGCCCAGTGCCTGGCGATCGACGCCGCCACCGCGCCGCAGCGCTGGCAGTTGCGGGTCGAGCGCGAGATGCTGCGTGCCCCGGCGCATGCCGACAAGCTGCAGGCCGCGCTGACCGATCTGCTGGGCATGCCGGTGCGCATCGAGGTCCTGCCCGGCCCGGCGCGCGATACCCCGGCCGAGCGCGACGCGGCCGAGCGCGCGCGTCGCCAGGCGGCGGCCGAGCAGGCGATCCAGGCCGATCCGCTGGTGCAGTCGCTGATGGCGCAATACACGACGGCGCGCATCGTGCCCGGCTCGATCAAGCCGAACTGACGTTCCGACCAATTTCGAAGGAGAAACAACGATGATGAAGGGTCAACTCGCCGGCCTCATGAAGCAGGCCCAGGCGATGCAGGACAACCTGAAGAAGGCGCAGGACGAGCTCGCCTCGATCGAGGTCGAAGGTCAGTCGGGGGCCGGCCTCGTTAAGGTGACGATGACCTGCAAGCACGACGTCAAGCGCATCGCGATCGACCCGAGCCTGCTGGCCGACGACAAGGACATGCTCGAGGACCTGGTGGCTGCCGCGTTCAACGACGGCGTGCGTCGGGCCGAGGAAGTGAGTGCCGAGAAGATGGGCAAGCTGACCGCCGGCATGCCCCTGCCGCCAGGCATGAAGTTTCCGTTCTGATCCCGTGCCGACCGACGAACGTTCCGCTGCGCCGGCCCCGCCATGGACCACGGGCCGGCGCCGGGTCGTATCGCGCCGTGGCTGAGGCCACGCTGCAGGCGCTGGTCGATGCGCTGCGCCGCCTGCCGGGCGTCGGTGTCAAGTCGGCCCAGCGCATGGCCTTTCACCTGCTGCAGAACGACCGCGACGGGGCCTTGCGCCTCGCCTCGGCCCTGCAGAGCGCACTCGATGGGGTGCGGCATTGCGCGCGCTGCCACACCTTCACCCAGGACGAGGTCTGCGCGATCTGTCGCGATCCGGCGCGCGATGCGCGCCAGCTCTGCGTGGTCGAGACGCCGGCCGACCAGGCCGCGGTCGAGCGCACCGCCAGTTACCGCGGACTGTATTTCGTGCTGCTCGGTCGGATCAGTCCGCTCGACGGCGTCGGCGCGACCCAGATCGGCGCGCACCGCCTGCTCGACCGAGCGACCGACGGCGTGACCGACGAGGTCATCATCGCCACCAACTTCACCGCCGAAGGCGAGGCGACGGCGCACGTGCTGACCCAGGCGCTGCAGTCGTGCGGGCTACGGGTGACGCGGCTCGCGCGCGGGGTGCCGATCGGCAGCGAACTCGAATACGTGGACCTGGGAACCATCGCCCACGCCCTGGTCGACCGGCGCTGAGCGCGCCGGCCGGGGTCCGATTCAGCGACCGCCGTCGGCGGCGCCACGGCGCCCGGCGACGCGACGCACCGGCGCTGGCTTGGCAGCCAGCCGAGCCGCCGGACGCGCCGCCGTGCGGGTGGCAGCGCCGCGGCCTGCGGTGTGCGTCGCCGGCCGCGCGGTGCCCTTGTTGGCGACGAACACCACCAGCGACTCGCCCGGCTTGAAACTGGCATTCGGCGCGACGCTGTTCCAGGCCGCGACCTGCTGCGCGCCGACCTTGTAGCGGCGTGCGACCGATGCCACGTTGTCGCGCTTGCCGGCCCTGATCGACAGCCGGCGCAGCGGCGGCACGTCCGGCGCCAGCGTCATCGAGGCGTTGTCGGCAACCTGCACCGTGACATCGGCCCGCCGCGTCTCGGCGCGCGTGACGAGCAGGGTCGATCCGGCCGTGACCAGCATGCGCAGCGGAATCCGGTTGACCTCGCGCAGCGTGTCCTCGTCCATGCCGACCTGACGCGCGGCCTCGGCGGTGCGCATCGTCTTCGGTGCGATCCAGGCGGTCCAGCTTGCCAGCGGACCGCGGTGCATCGGCAGTCGGCGCGTGAACTCGGCCGCGTTGTCGTAGGGCAGAAGCACCTGCGGCGTGCCGGCGGCCAGGATGACCGGCTTGTTCATCTGCGGGTTGAGCGTGTGGAAGGTCTCGAGCGGGATGCCAGCCAGCTTGGCCGCCACTGCGACGTCCATGTCGCGCTCGATCGGCACGCTCAGGAAGTAGGGGTGGTTGGCGAGGACGGGCAGCGTCAGGCCGAAGTCTTTCGGCCGCGCGACGATGTTCTTCACCGCCTGCAGCTTGGGCACGTACAGCCGCGTCTCGTCGGGCATCTTCAGGCTGGCGTAGTCGGTCGGCAGGCCCGCCTTCTGGTTGCGGGCGATCGCGCGCGAGACGCTGCCTTCGCCCCAGTTGTAGGCCGCCAGGGCCAGGTGCCAGTCACCGAACGTGCCGTGCAGACGCGACAGGTAGTCGAGCGCCGCCCGCGTCGACGCAAGCACGTCGCGCCGGTCGTCGCGGAAGATGTTCTGCTTGAGCGAGAAGTCGCGCCCGGTGGCGGCCATGAACTGCCACATGCCCGACGCCTTGGCCGAGGAGATCGCCTGCGGGTTGAAGGCACTCTCGATGAAGGGCAGCAGTGCCAGTTCGGTCGGCATGCCGCGTCGCTCGAGTTCTTCGACGATGTGGAACAGGTAGCGCCCGCCGCGCTCGGTCATGCGCTGCACGTAGTCGGGACGGGTTGCATACCAGGCCTCGCGGTCGCGCACCAGGTCGGACTCCAGGTCGGGCAGTGCGAAGCCACGTCGGACCCGGTCCCACAGGTCCATCTGGGCCACGATCTGCGCCCGGCGGTCGTCGAGCTTGACCGGCTCGTCGGGGCGCACCGGGTCGACCGGCACCGGCTTGGGCGCGGGCGTGGCATCGGCGATCCGGGCTGCCTCGGCAGCCGCGGCGGCGGCAGCGGCGACGGCCGCGGAAGCCGACGCGTCGGGCGCGGCGGCAGCGCCTTCGGCCGACGCGGTTGCGCGGCCGCCGCCCGGTGCGGCCGCCGCTGTCGCCGACGTCGGCGTCACGCTGGTGGTGGGCGGCGTGCTGCAGGCGCCGAGCATCACGGCGAGTGCGATGAATGCGGCGTTGGCCGATGCGAGACGCAGGCGTCGCGCGCCTGGGTGCGAGGTGTGGGTCATGTCGCTGTCACTCTCGGTTGGGGTGGCACCGGCATGGCGCTCCCGCTTTGCTGACTCTTGCAAACACCCCCGGGCAAGCGGGGTGTCGCGCAGAAGCGTGTCACTAGAATCGCCGCGAGCATCGGTCAAGGCAGGCAGACGGCCAGCCGGCCCGGTGCGGTGCCTGTGCGGTCTGCGACACCGCCGAGCCAGCCTCATGCAATGCAATCAAAGGCGAGTCGGTGAAGGCAGTCGAATCGATCGAGTTCATGGCGCAGGGCAGCGGGATTATAGGTTTGGCGCAATGGCTGCGAACCCCTGCCGGCCGCTACGTGCTCGAGTGGGAGCAGGGGCACCTCGACGCCGCGGTGGCGGACTTGTTCGGCTATCACGCGCTGCAACTGGGCATGCCCGAACTGCAGGCCTTGCGCGCCAACCGGATGCCGCACCGCTGGGTCGCGACCGCGGCCGCTCAGGCAGTGTCTGCCGCTGCGATGCCGACCGCGGCGCCGCCAGCGCCGGCGTCCGACCCCTGCGCCGATACCGATCCGGGTCCGCGCGACTGCGCCGACGTGGCCCTGCACTGCGACTTCGACGCCTTGCCCTTCGACAGCCAGAGCCTCGA
>JBDSZM010000416.1:0-3180 GCA_039925165.1 Burkholderiaceae bacterium | reverse complement strand
AAGACCGAGCCGGTGCGCAAGGAGTGCTATGCGCTGCGCGACCTGGCAAAGGAGGTGGCCGGGCAGTTCAAGAAGAACAAGCTGATCCCGTCCAGCAGTTCGGCCCACCTCGAGGCGGTCGCGAAGGCGGCGGACCTGTACGGCGTCACCATCAAGAGCTACGACCCGACCAAGGATTTCGAATCCGCCCGGGCCAACATCCGGGTGCGCGAGGAGACGGTCAAGAAGCTGCTGACCGGACAGCTCGCCAATTGCGCGACAGCGCTCAAGACGCTCAAGGGCGGAAAGGCGACACCGGAAGACTATGAAAAGAAGGGCTTGCAGGCCTTTCGCGGACTCGGTGCGCAAGTGGCCAAGATGCCCCACCTCAAGCCGGTCCAGTCTGACTGGAAGGCGCTGACCTCGGTGCAGAAGGTCGATCTCGCGGGTCCGAAGGAGGTCGAGGCGCACCTCGGAAAACTCGAGGCGCTGGTCAAGAAGACGGTTCCGCTGATCGGCTGAAACGGCTATTTCGACAGCGCGAGCCGGACCCCGAAACCGATCAGGAAGACGCCGGCGAGCTTCTGCAGCGCGCCGGCGATCCACGGCGTCGCGCGCAGCCGCTCGGCCAGGTGGTGGGTCAGCAGCGTCATCGCCAGGCCGTAGCCGAAGGTCAGCACCGCGATGGTCGCGGCCATCAGGCCGAAGGTCGCCAGCGTCGGGTGCCGGGCCGGGTCGACGAAGAGCGGGAAGAAGGCCATGTAGAAGACGATCGCCTTCGGATTCAGCAGCGTGATGAGCAGCGCCTGCTGTAGATAGTGGCGAGGCCGGATGTTGAGCACCGGCGCGTCGCCCGGCTTGGCCAGCAGCATGCGCGCGCCCAGCCACGCCAGGTAGGCCGCGCCCAGCCATTGCACGGCGCCGAAGGCGGGCGGCCAGGCCGCCAGCAGCGCCGCCACGCCGGCCACCGCCAACCACATCAGCACCTGGTCGCCGAGGATCAGGCCGAGCGTGGCCGCCAGGCCGCCGCGCACCCCGCCCTTGGCGGTCGAGGTGATGAGCGCCAGGTTGCCGGGGCCGGGGATCAGCAGGAAGACGACGATGGCGGCGACGAAGGCGCCGTAGTTCTGGATGCCGTCGGCCAGGCCGGGCAGCGTGGCCACGCTGCGCTCAGCCGCCGTTGGCGCGGAACAGCGCCAGGGTGCGCTCGCGCGCGCGCTGCGCGCTCTCGGCGTGGTAGTCGGCGCGCCGGTCGGAATTGAAGCCGTGGCCCGCGTCGTACAGGTGGACTGGCGTCTCGGGATGCGCCCTCGCGAATGCCTCGACGCCTTCGAGCGGGATGTTCTTGTCGTGGCGCCCGAAGTGCAGGACGGTCGGGCAGCGCGGGCGCTCGGCAACGAGCGACGGGACCATGCCGCCGTAGTAGCCCGAGGCCGCCGCGAGGCCGGTGCAGCGGCAGGCCGCGGCCCAGCTCACCGAGCCGCCGTAGCAGTAGCCGGTGATGAAGACCGGCCCGCCGAGCGCGGCCAGCGCGTCGATGCAGGTCTGCGTGTCGGCGATCGAGGTGGCGAAAGGATGCAGCTCTTTCGCGATGTGGCGGGCGTGCTCGATGTCGGCCGGGCTGTAGCTCGCTTCCAGCCCCGGCGCGACGCGGTCGTACAGCGCCGGCGCCCAGACCTCGTAGCCCTCGTCGGCCCAGCCGTCGGCCTGCTCGCGGATGTGCTCGGTGACGCCGAAGATCTCCTGGATCAGCACCAGCGCACCGCGCCGCACGCCGCTCGGCGGTACTTGGTAGACGCCGATCGAGGCGCCGTCGCTCATGGGCATGGGGATCAGCTCGCCGCGGGTGGTCATGACGTTCGGAGGGGGGTGATGACGAAGGGCGTCACTCTACCGCGGCAGCGCTGACGTCATGGGGCTGCGCCCGCGAGACGGCTCGGCGTCTCCAGCCGACGCTGCACGATCCGCGTCGCGGTTCGGCGCCACCGCAACCCAGGCAGGCGCCGACGGCTGACCCACACGACACGACCGCTGCGGCACGGCAATGAGCGCATCGTTCGACTCGGGCGCGTGTTCGAGAGGCGCCCGTTGGCGGTCGGCACACAGCGCCCGGGCCACCGCGCCCAACGACGCCCCGACGCCCCGACGCGTCCGTCGCGCCGTGCCCCCTCACGCCTGCCAAACCCCATACCCCGCCTCCCTCAACCCGATCGCCAGCTCCACCTCCATCTCGCGCGCGCCCTCGTAGGGCATCGGGTTGTAGACCTCGTACAGCGTCGGCAGCAGGCGCAACCCGTACTCGCGCACGTAGCGGCTCGACTGGATGCCGGCCATGTGCTTGTCCAGCCGCAGGTCGGGGTCGAGCCCGGTCATTCCGACGTAGACGAAGGGCCGGCCGAGCCGGTAGCCCGGGTTGGCGGCGCGAAAGCGCGCCACGTTCCAGACCCGGTCGGACAGCTCGACGACGTACACGTGGTAGTGGTGGGCGCTGCGCTTCATGGCCGGGCGGATCGCGGGGCCGCCATTCTGTGCCAGCATCGCGACCCCATGACCGACCCCGACCCGATCGCCGCCCCGGGGCAGGCGCCCACCGCGACCGCGGGCGCGCCGGCTGATCCGCCCGAACCCGCACCGGGCCAGCCGCCCGATGCGGCCGAGCCCGCGCTCGAGCGCTTCTTCGAAAGGCTCGATGCCGCGATGGCCGCGCAGCCGGCCGCGCTGCGGCTTGCGCTGTCCAAGCCGCGTCCGGGCGCCGGCGATCTGCAGCGCGTCGACCTGCGCGGCGTGACGCTGCGCGGCGAGGCCGGCTACAGCCTGGTCGAGCACCACACGACTCGCGACGTCACGGTCAACCTGTCGCGCCCGGTCGCGCTGGCGCGGGTGCGCGCGCTGCTCGGCGCGTCGTTCCAGCACGCCCATCTGCGCACGCAGGGCACCGAGCTGGCGCTGCTCGTCAGCCGCAAAGGCAAGGCGACACTGCACTCGCGCCGCGTCGCGGCGGCAGGTCCGGCCGCCACCCCGGCCGCGACCGACGGCGCGCCGCTGCCTGCCGCCACCGTGCCGCCGGCCGAGGCGCCGCACGACCGCGCCAAGCAGCGCTGGGTCGACATCGGCCGGCCGTTCCTGGTCGCGCTCGGCGTGACCGATGCGGCGCACCGGCTGGTGCCGTCGATGGCGCGCAAGTGGAAGCAGATCAACAAG
>JBDSZM010000415.1:0-2571 GCA_039925165.1 Burkholderiaceae bacterium | reverse complement strand
CCGACCGCATGAGCGCCGGCGCCACCGGTGATCCGAGCAACCCCGCGCGCCGGCGGCTGCTGGGTATCGCTGCCTTGCCCGCAGCGGCGCTCGCAGAGAGCGACGTGCCGGCGCAGACCCATCCAATCACCGCCCGCACCGCCATGAACACCCGCCCCATCCTCGCCACCGGCGAAGCGCTGCCCGTCGTCGGCTGCGGCACCTACATCGGCTTCGATCAGAGCCCGGGCTCGGACGGCTACGCCGCGCTGCCCGGCGTGGTCGAGGCGCTGCTCGACGCCGGCGGCACGGTGTTCGACAGCTCGCCGATGTACGGCCGGGCCGAGGCCACCACCGGCGAGCTGCTGGCCGCGAACGGGCGCCGCGCCGACGCTTTTCTCGCGACCAAGGTCTGGACCTCGGGCCGCACCGAGGGCATCCGCCAGATGGAGGCGTCGATGCGGCTGCTGCGCACCGACCGCATCGACCTGATGCAGGTGCACAACCTGGTCGACTGGCGGACCCAGCTCGCGACGCTGCGTCGCTGGAAGGACGAGCGCCGCATCCGCTATCTCGGCATCACGCACTACAGCGACGCTGCCTATGCCGAGGTCGAGGCGGTGCTGCGCAGCGAGCGACTCGACTTCCTGCAGATCAATTACGCACTCGACGATCGCGAGGCCGAGCGCCGGCTGCTGCCGCTGGCCGCCGAACGCGGGGTGGCGGTGATCGTCAACAGGCCGTTCGGCGGGGGTGGCCTGCTGCGCCGGGTGCTCGCCAGGCCGCTGCCTGTCTGGGCGGTCGAGATCGGCTGCGCGAGCTGGCCGCAGCTGCTGTTGAAGTTCGTGCTGAGCCAGCCCGCGGTGACCTGCGTCATCCCCGGCACGCGGCGGCGCGAGCACATGCTGGACAACGCGGCTGCCGGCAGCGGCAGCGTGCCCGAGCCGGCGTGGTGGCGCAGCCGGACCGACGCCCTGCTCGCCTGACCTGCGGAATCACGCGTCCGGCCGGCGGCGCCGCTGTGCGATTGCAGGCCGCCGCGCTGGGCTGGCGGCAGGCAAACGATCGGCCGGAAGCCGCGTTCGCAACGGAGCTTGCGCGATGCGCCGCAGGGCCTGGGCGGGACCCGTTCTTGCTGCGTTCTATATTGGCGACTCGCAGCATCCACACCCGGAGGGTTCATGAACGTTCATGCGGTATCCAAGGTCAGACTCGACAACGACGGGCGTGTGACCGACGTGCTCTGGGGGCCGGTCGACACGCAGAAGAACCAATGGGCGGCGGCCGAGCGCGAAGCACCCGTCGCCGCCGTGGTGGCCGCCCTGCACGCCGGCGACCCGGTCTACGCGCTGTTCCCATCCGCCCACGGCCACCAACCGGACCGTCGCTTCATGACGGTGAACTACGACAACGGCTGGGAAACCATCGCCCTGGACGGCCCGCCGACCCACGAGCGCGAAGTCCACGACATGGACCGGCTCTGACGCCCGTCGCGCTGCGGCGGGCCGGCTCGAATGACGCCACCTGACGCCGAGTGCGAGTCGCCCGCGGCGAGTTGCGCGCCGTCAGGCCCGCGCGTGCGCCCGCGCCACGATCTGCCCGAAGCCCTGTGGCGGCAGGTGCGGCTTCAGGCGCACGCCGGCGCGCGACAGCTGCGCCGGGAGCGGGTGCCGGACGAGGCCCTCGAGCACGCCGGCCGCCTCGATCAGGCCGGCCAGGTCGAGCTGGTGTCGCAACCCATGGAGTCGAGCATGTGCACGATGTCCTCGGTCGCGACGTTGCCGCTCGGGCCCGGCGCGTACGCGCAGCCGCTGATGCCGCCGAGCGACAGGTCGAGGCGCCGGATGCCGGCCTCGATCGCCGCGATGGTGTTGACGCCGCCCATCGCCCTCCATCTGGAAACCGCCGCGGGTCGCGACCTCGTTCAGGTACGGACGGGTCTGGTGGCCCTCTTGGATGGGCAGTCTCCTTGCGATGAGTTCAGGGCCGGCGCGCGGGCCAGCCGGCGCCGGGCTGCAGGTCGGCGTCGTGCTGGCCCAGGCGCGGCGCGGCGTGCGCGATGCGCCCCGGCGTGGCACTCAGCTTGGGCACGACGCCGGGCACTTTGAGCGGCGGGCCGTCGGAGGCGGGCGACTCGACGATCATCCCGCGCGCCAGGTACTGCGGGTCGCTCACGATGTCGGCCACCGAATACACGCGGCCGGCCGGCACGCTCGCCGCGTCGAGCGTCGCCAGCACCGCGTCGCGGCTGCGCTCGCACGTCCACTGCGCGATCGCGGCGTCGATCGCGTCGACGCGTTGGACCCGGCCGTCGTTGTGCGCGAGGGCGGGATCGGTCTCGAGGTCCACGCGTCCGATCGCCCGCATCAGACGCTTGAAGATGCTGTCGCCGTTGCCCGCGATCAGCACGTACTGGCCGTCCTGGCACGGATAGGCGTTGGTCGGCGCGATCCCGGGCAGCGCGCTGCCGGCCGCGCCGCGCACCGCGCCGAAGGCGTCGTACTCGGGCAGCAGGCTTTCCATCACGTTGAAGACCGACTCATACAGCGCCACGTCGACCACCTGGCCCAGCCCGCCGTTGACCTCGCGATG
>JBDSZM010000414.1:0-8378 GCA_039925165.1 Burkholderiaceae bacterium | reverse complement strand
ACCTTGTTGTGGCGCTCGGGAACCATCTTGATATCGAGCCAGCCGGCGTTCGCCGCGGTGCTGCGGATGGTGTCGTCGAGGTCGAGCTCTTCTTCCGAGCCTTCGCGCGCAAAGCGGCGCAGGCGCCGCAGCGCGACCTTGATGTTGCGCGTGCCGAGTTCGAGGTTGTCGTCGTAATCCTTGAACTGGCGCTGGTCCCACACCTTCACCGCGCTCTTGTTGCGCGACTTGTCCTGCCCGATGCGGATGCCCTGCGGGTTGTAGCCATAGGCGCCGAAAGGCGAGGTGCCGCCGGTGCCGATCATCTTGCTGCCGCCCTCGTGGCGTTCCTTCTGTTCCTCGAAGCGCTTCTTGAGGGTCTCCATCAGCTCGTCCCAGCCCATCTTCTCGATCGCCGCCTTTTGCTCGGCCGTCAGCTCGAGTTCGAGCTGCTTGCGCAGCCATTCCAGCGGCACGTCCTGGCTGAAATCGGTGAGCATCTCGACGCCCTTGAAGTACGCGGCGAAGGCGCGATCGAACTTGTCGTACTGGGCTTCGTCCTTGACCAGGCTGGCGCGCGCGAGGTAGTAGAAATCGTCGACCGAGTTGTCGATGACGCCGGCCTGGATCGCTTCCAGCAAGGTCAGGTACTCCTTCACCGACACCTTCAGCTTGGCCGCGCGCAGGGTGTAGAAGAAGTCGATGAGCATGGTCGGGTCCGGATCGAGGAGCGACTTTACCCGCTGCAGCCAGCGGGCTGCGACATACCGGGGTTGCCCCGCATCGGCGCCGAGAAGGCCGCGGTTAGACTCGTTTGATGCACGCTTCGAACGCCCTTTCGCACCTGACGGTGATCGACCTGACGAGAGTTCGCGCAGGTCCCACCGCGGTCCGCCAGCTCGCCGACTGGGGCGCGAAGGTCATCAAGGTCGAGATGCCGCCGGCACTCGACGAAGGCGAGGGCATCGGCGGCCCGCGCGAGGACAGCGACTTCCAGAACGTGCACCGCGGCAAGCGCGGCATCACCCTGAACCTCAAGTCGCCCGAGGGCGTCGCGATCCTGAAGAAGATGGTCGCGAGCGCCGACATCGTGGTCGAGAACTACCGCCCCGATGTCAAGCGGCGCCTGGGCATCGACTATGAGACGCTGAGCGCGGTCAACCCTCGCCTCATCTACGGCAGCATCTCCGGCTACGGCCAGGACGGCCCGTACAGCCTGCGCCCCGGCTTCGACCAGATCGCGCAGGGCATGGGCGGGTTGATGTCGATCACCGGCAAGCCGGGCGAGGGGCCGATGCGTGTCGGCATCCCGATCGCCGACCTGTGTGCCGGCATCTTCTGCGCCCACGGCATCATGGTCGCGCTGGTCGAGCGCGAGAAGTCGGGCAAGGGCCAGTGGGTCCAGTCCTCGCTGCTGCAGGCGCAGCTCTTCATGCTCGACTTCCAGGCCGCTCGCTGGCTGATGAAGGGCGAGGTTGCCGGCCAGGCCGGGAACAACCACCCGACCGCGATCCCGACCGGCGTCTTCAAGACCGCCGACGGCCACATGAACATCGCGGTGGCGGGCCACAAGATCTGGGTCCGCTTCTGCCAGGCGATCGGCGCCCCCGAGATGGCGACCCATCCCGACTACGCGAGCGGCGCGCTGCGTTCGAAGCACCGCGACGCGCTGACGCTCGACATCGAACGCCACCTGGCCTCGCGCGGCACCGGCGAATGGGTCGATGCGCTGAACGACGCGGGCGTGCCGACCGGGCCGATCTATCGCATTGACGAGAGCTTCGCCGACCCGCAGGTACTGTCGCTCGGGATGGTGCAGAACGTCGGCACGGTGCCGTACCTCGGCCAGCCGGTGACGCTGAGCCGCACCCCGAGCCAGGTCGCGGCGCACCCGCCCAAGCAGGGCGAGCACACGACCGAGGTGCTGCGCGAGCTGGGCTACGGCGATGCCGAGATCCAGCAGCTTCATGACCAGGGAATCGTTTGAGGAGCCCCCGATGCCGAGTGAAAAAATGATCTCGAAGGTGGAGAACGGCGTCGGCTGGATGACCTTCAACAACCCGGAGCGGCACAACGCGATCTCGCTCGAGATGTGGGAGGCGGCGCTCGAGATCATGGCGGCGTTCCGCGCCGACCCGTCGGTCCGCGTGATGGTCGTCTCGGGCGCGGGCGGCAAGTCCTTCGCGTCGGGCGCCGACATCTCGAAGTTCAAGGACGAGCGCCAGGAAGCGCAGGCGGTGGCGCACTACCAGTCGATCACCCAGCAGGCCTACCAGGCGATCCTCGACATGCCGATCCCGACGATCGCCATGGTGCGCGGCTACTGCATCGGCGGCGGCACCGCGGTGGCGGTGTGCTGCGACCTGCGCATCTGCACCGAGAACGCCAAGTTCGGCATTCCGGCGGCCCGGCTCGGCCTCGGCTACGGCTTCAACCGCGCCAAGCCGCTGGTCGACCTGGTGGGGCCGGCGTTCGCCAAGGAGATGTTCTTCACCGGCCGCCACTTCGATGCCCGCGAGGCCGAGCGCATGGGCCTCGTCAACCGCGTCGTCGCGAACGACGCGCTCGAGACGGCGGTCGACGAACTGACCCGCAATATTGCCGAGAACGCACCGCTGACCGTGCGCTGCGCCAAGACGGTGGTGGGCGAGGTGCTGAAGGACGGCCAGGACCGCGACCTCGCCGCGGCCGACCGCGCAGTCCAGGCCTGCTTCAACAGCAGCGACTACAAGGAAGGCGCGCTCGCCTTCATGGAAAAGCGCAAGCCGCGGTTCACCGGCACCTGACGGCCCGTCACCGAGGCGGCGCATCGCTGCGCCGGCCGGCGGGTCGGTAGCCTTCAGCGGTACAGAGGCAGGGCCGCGACGCGCGCCTCGATCTCGGCCTTCACGCGGTTGTAGCGCTCGGCCCCGACCCCGCCGTAGCGCGCGACAAATTCGGCCTCGGGCATGGACTCGGCCAGATCGCGCGCCTCGGGCATCACGTCGGCCTCGGTCGCGCCCGCGCCGACACGGGCCTGCAGCCGTCCCGGATCGCCGACCGCGAGTTCGCCGAAACGGGTGCCGGCGCGGTCCGCCGCGAGGTCGTTGAAGCTGAAGCCGCTGCCGCCGGCGCGTGCGTCGGCCAGTTCCTTCCACAGCCCGACCGCATCCGCCAGCGGCGTGCGGGCCTGCGCCGCGATCACCGCCGAGACCAGAAAGTGCAGCGCGAAGTCGGGCCGCGCCTGCAGGGTCGGCGTCAGCCAGCGCGGCTGTGGCCAGGCGCGCGCGGCCGGCAACACCCGCCCGAGCGGCTGCCGGTTGGCGTGCAGTGTCAGCACCAGCAGGGCGGCGCGGTTCTCCGCCACCGCATCGCCGCCGGGGGCGCGGCTGCGCTCGGCGGCCAGCGCGAACAGCGGCGTCAGCAGTGACGCGAGCGACACCTCGGAGCCCGGCAGGCTCTGCGTGAGACTCAGCAGCCGGTCGGCCTGGGCGCGCAGCCGCTGCTCGTCCTGCGGCGACACCAGCGCGGCGCGCAGGCGGTTGGCGGCGTCGGGTCCGAGACGGTAGCTGACCCGCACCGCCGCCGGCGCGAGGCTGACGCGCTCGATCCAGTCGAGCGCGAGCAGCGCGTCGACCGAGACGCCGTGACGCGCCGCCACCGCGCGCACCAGCGGCAGCGCCAGACCCGCGGGCAGCGGCAGCCTGCCGATGCGCAGGCGCTCGACCTGCGGCAGGCCGGCGCCCTCGCGCAGCGTCATCTCGAAATTCCACCAACGCCCGAACGGCGCGGCGACGCTCGCCTGCACCACCGCGCGCGCGGGCAGCAATCGCACCCGGGTGCGGGCCGCGAGCCAGCGCCGTGCCGCGTGGTCGAGCAGCAGGTCGAGGTCGCGCTCGGCGAGCACGACCGACTGCGCCTGCCCGGGTGCCGCGGCACGCGGATCGTGGGCGCGCGCCAAGGCCACGGCGCGCTCGACGTCAGCCGGCGAGACAGCGTCGCGCGCGGCCACCCGCGGCTGGCTTTCGAGGGCGAGTGCGACGACCAGCAGCGCGCCGGCGATGAGTGCCAGCAGCAGAGCCGCAAGGCCGGTCAGTAAGTGGCGCATGGGCCGAGTCTGCCGTCTCGCGCGCCCTGCGGGCCCGGCAAGGGCATCGGCCGGCGCGGCCGACCGGCAGCGCGCCGCGGCACCGGGCGCCGGCGGGATGACCGCCGCGGCCGCCCGGTCAGACGCTGGCGGTGCGCCGGCGCTGCGCGCTACGCAGCGCGCGCCAGGCGGGGACGACCACCGCCAGCAGCGCGGCGACGGTCAGCACTGCCGAGATCGGGCGCACGAACAGGATGCCCAGGCCGGCGTCCGAGATGATGAGCGACTGGCGCAACGCGCGCTCCGCCAGCGGTCCGAGCACCAGCGCCAGCGTCAGCGCGGCGGGCGAGTAGCCGAGCTTCTTCATCGCGTAGCCGAGGATGCCGAAGATGAGCATCTGGCCGACGTCGAACATGCTGTTCTTCAGCGAGTAGGCGCCGGTGATGCAGAAGACGATGATGATCGGCATCAGGATGCCGTAAGGCACGCGCAGGGCCCGCACGAACAGCGGGATGAACGCGGTGCTCAGAATCAGCAGCATCACGTTGGCGATGTACTGCGAGGCGATCAGGCCCCAGACGAACTCGGGGTTCTTCTCGAACAGTAGCGGGCCGGGTCGCAGGCCCCACATCATCAGGCCGCCCAGCATGATGGCGGTGGTGGCCGAGCCGGGAATGCCGAGCGTGAGCATCGGCACCATGGCGCCGGTGGCGGCCGCGTTGTTGGCCGATTCGGGACCGGCGACGCCCTCGATCGCCCCCTTGCCGAACTCCTGCGGGTGCTTCGACAGCTTCTTCTCCACCGCATACGACAGGAAGGTCGAGATCGTCGGCCCGGCGCCGGGAAGGATGCCGACCACGAAGCCGAGGGTGGTGCCGCGCACGATCGCCCAGCGGCTGCGCGCCCAGTCGACCGCGGTCGGCATGATGTCGCGCAGTCCGTAGCGGCCCTTGATGATGGCGCCGCCGCCGGCCGACTCGGCGCCGGCCAGCACTTCGCCCAGGCCGAACAAGCCGATCGCCACCGGCAAGAAGTCGATGCCGTCCATCATTTCCGGGATGCCGAACGCATAGCGCGCGTCGCCCGAGATGATGTCGAAGCCGACCATCGCGATCATCAGCCCCAGCACCATGCTGATGTAGCCCTTGATCGCATCCTCGCCGGTCAGCAGCGTGACTGTCGTCAGGCCCAGCAGCATCAGCGCGAAGGTCTCGGGCGGGCCGAAGGCGAGCGACCAGCGCGCCAGCAGCGGCGACACCAGCATCAGCAGCAGCACGCCGACCGTGCCGGCGATGAACGAGCCGATGGCCGCGATGCCGAGCGCCGGACCGGCGCGTCCCTGCAAGGCCATCTGGTGGCCGTCGAGGCAGGTCACGACCGAGGCCGATTCGCCCGGCGTATTGATCAGTACCGAGGTGATGGTGCCGCCGTACATGGTGCCGGCGTAGAGCGCGGCCAGCATGATGATCCCGGAGGTCGGGCTCATGCCGAAGGTCAGCGGCAGCAGCAGCGCGACACCCGACGGGGGCCCGATGCCGGGCAGGGCGCCGATCAGGATGCCCAGCACGACGCCGCACGCCGCCATCAGCAGGTTGAAGGGCGTGAGCGCGACCGAGAAGCCGAGCGAGAGGTTGGCGAAGAAGTCCATCGGCGCTCAGTGCCAGGCGAGTCAGAAGCCGAGCACGCCGATCGGCAGCGGCACCTTCAGCCACCCCGTGAAGACGACGTAGTTGAAGGCCGCGACGCCGAACGCGACCGCCAGCGTGCGCGGCCAGGGGTGGCGGTCGAGGCCGCGCACGATCACGATCATGAAGAGCACGGTGCCGATGGCCATGCCCAGCACGTTGAGCAGCACGACCAGCCCGAGCGTCGCGCCCAGCACCAGCGCGAGCCGGCGCAAGCCGGTCGCTTCGGGCAGCCAGTCGGGGCCGGGGTGGGCGCTGCGCAGGGCGCGCACCAGCAGCACGGTGGCGAGCACCGCCATCGTCAGCCCCAACCAGAACGGCAGGAAGGCCGAGCCCGGCCCGTTCTCGCCCCAATAGCTGTAGTTCTGCAGGGCGGCCACCGCGAACGCCACCGACAGGGCGAGCAGGGCCGCCCCGGTGATCCGGTCTGCGAGACGCACCGTCGGGCGCCCGACGGCTTACTTCTTCAACCCGCCGAGGGCGCCGAGCGCGGTCTCGTAGGCGCCGGTGATGCTGTCGAGGTACTTGTTGGCTTCCTCGCCGGTCCAGTCGGTCGGCGTCAACAAGTTGGGCTTGATGTATTCCTGCTGCCACTTCTTGGTCTGGGTCACCTTCTTCAAGGTGTCCTGCCACCAGGCCACGGCCTCGGGCGGCATGTTTGCCGGGCCGACCACGCCGCGCATCTGCTCCCAATAGAAGGGGTAGCCCTTCTCGGCGAAGGTCGGCACGTCGGGCGCGTCGGTCATGCGCTTCTTGGCCGCGACCGCGAGGTTCCTGGCCTTGCCGGCCTCGACCTGCGCGACGATCTCGTTCGGGTTCATCACGCCGGCGTCGATGTGGCCGCCCATCAGCGCGGCAGTGACCTCGCCGCCGGAATTGAACGGCACGTACTTGACCTTGATCTTGGCCGCCTGCTCCATCTGGTGGGAGAAGATGTGGTCCTCGTTGTGGATGCCGGTGCCGCCCACCGTCAGCGTGCCGGGCTTGGCCTTGGCCGCGGCGACGAACTCCTCGATCGTCTTGTAGGGCGACTCGGTGCGCACGCTCAGCATCAGCTCGTCGATGGCGACGATCATCAGCGTCGTCATGCCGTCGCGGTGGTTGCCCGACAGCCGGCCTTGCAACTTGCCCGACACCACCATCGGCGTGGCGCCGGCGATGACGTACGGATCACCCTTCTTGCTGATGACATAGGCATAGCCGACCGTGCCGCTGCCGCCCGCCTTGTTGGTGACCACCAGCGGCACCGGCGACCATTTGTTCTCGTCGATGATGCCGGTAATCATGCGCATCAGGTTGTCAGTGCCGCCGCCGGGGGCGAACGGCACGACGACGTCGAAATTCTTGCTCGGGTACTTGGCCTGCGCGGTCGCGAAGGGGCTGGCCAGCATGAGCGCGACGCAGGCGGTGGCGGCGGCGAGGGAACGCAGTGGATACATCGCAGGGATCCCGGGTTCGGAAAGTGGCCGCGGCGCTTGGGGGCGCCGCACGGAAGGTGCCGGCGCACTCTAGCGCAGCGACCTGGCGTGCCGACTTGGTATTGGCCCTAGCCCGACGGCCCGCGGCCGTCGAAGGCGCGGCGCTACGATCCGCAGCGCAATCCGCCGGCTTCCCGTACATGCCCTCGATGGAACTCCAACCCACTGCAGCAGCTTCCGACAGCGACGAGGTGCTCGTCGCGCGCGACGGCCCCATCGTCACGCTGACCTTCAACCGTCCGCAGGCGCGCAACGCGATGACCTGGAACATGTACCAGCGCCTGTACGACACCTGCGAAGCCGTCGATGCCGACGACTCGGTGCGCGTGCTGGTGTTGAAGGGCGCGGGCGGCAAGGCCTTCGTCGCCGGGACCGACATCAGCCAGTTCAGCGAATTCAAGAGCGGCGAGGATGGCCTCAGGTACGAACGCGATAACAACAATCGGGCGGGTCGGATCTCCCGCGTCAGGAAGCCTGTCATTGCGCAGATACAGGGGGTCGCTGTGGGTGGCGGGTTCGCCATTGCAGCCGGCGCGGACTTGCGAATTGCGACGCCCGACGCGCGCTTTGGCCTCCCCATGGCTCGCACCCTTGGCAACTGCCTGTCGATGCACTCCTATGCGACCTTCATGGACGTTCTCAGCCCTTCGCGACTGAAGGCAATGATGATGACCGCCCAGTTGCTGTCCGCACAGGAGGCGCTCGCTGCCGGCTTCGTGCACGAGATCGTCGCGCCCGAAGCGATCGAGGCGCGCGTACGCGAACTCGCCGCGACGGTCGCGTCGCATGCGCCGATCACCTTGCAGGTGACCAAGGAAGCGATCCGCCGCATCCAGGAAGCGCGCACCGTGCCCGACGGCGACGACCTGGTGGCGCGGACCTACGGCAGCGCGGATTTCCACGAGGGGGTCGCCGCGTTCGTTGCGAAGCGACCGCCGGTCTGGACGGGGAAGTAGGAGAGGGTGCCGGACGCGTCAGCGCGGGAGTGCGGTCCCGTTAGCCTCTCCGACCTGCGGGTTACGGTGGCGCTTCGGTCGAGAGCTTTTTGCCTGTGGGGGAGCGGCGTATGAGTACGCGGCCGACGCATCGCTTCGAATCACCGGACAGCGTTCAGACACTCTCGGAAGCGCTGGCAGAGTACGTGCAGACCGCGCCCAATTTAAAACGCGG
>JBDSZM010000413.1:0-4027 GCA_039925165.1 Burkholderiaceae bacterium | reverse complement strand
TTTCGTCGCCTGGCTGCGGCGCGATCCCGCCTTCGCGGCGCTGCAGCCGCATTACAGCCCGGCCGATGCGCAGCCGTTTCGCCGGCTCAAGGTGCGAGTCCGACCCGAGATCATCCGGATGAATCGGCCGACGATCCGGCCCGAGTCCGGCCGCGCCGCCGCGCTCGCGCCCGCCACGCTGGCGCGCTGGCTTGCCGCCGGGCACGACGACGCCGGCCGGCCGCTGGCGCTGCTGGATACGCGCAACGGCTTCGAGGTCGACGCCGGGCGCTTCAGCGGCGCGATCGACTGGCGCCTCGCGCGTTTCGGCGAATTCCCGGCCGCCCTCGCTGCGCACCGCGAGCAGCTCGAGGACCGCACCGTGGTGAGCTACTGCACCGGCGGCATCCGCTGCGAGAAGGCGGCGCTGCTGATGCGCGAGGCCGGCATCGACGCCTGGCAGCTCGAGGGCGGCATCCTCGGCTACTTCGAGGCCGTCGGTGCGGCCCACTTCGACGGCGCGTGCTTCGTCTTCGACGAGCGCAGCACGGTCGCGGCACGCTGATTGCCCGACCGCACACTTCCGCGGAGGTTTCCGACATGCACCCCTGGCCCCAGCGCGATGCGACGACCCGACCGATGTCGGCCCTGACCCGGCGCTATGCGCGGGTGCGGCAGGCGAGCCTCGACCTGGCGGCACCGCTGTCGGCCGAGGACTGCCAGGTCCAGTCGATGCCGGATGCGAGCCCGGTCAAGTGGCACCTGGCGCACATCACCTGGTTCTTCGAGACCTTCGTGTTGGCGCGCCAGGCGCCCGATGTGGCGCCCTTCGACCCGGCGTTTCGGGTCCTCTTCAACAGCTACTACCAAGGCGTGGGCGCGCAGTTTCCGCGCGCCCGGCGCGGCCTGATGACACGCCCCTCGCTGGCGCACGTGCTGGGCTACCGCGCGCACGTCGACCAGCATGTGCTCGCGCTGCTCGAGCGCCGCGGCGACGACGCGGAATTGACGGCCCTGGTCGAACTCGGCCTGCACCACGAGCAGCAGCACCAGGAATTGCTGCTGACCGACATCAAGCACGCGCTCTCGCATGTGCCCGACGCCGAGGGCTATGCGCGGCGCTGGCCGTTCGCGGCGGTGCAGCCGCAGCCGCTGCGTTGGATCGGGCATGAGGGCGGCCTCGTCCAGCACGGACATGACGCGGCGATCGACGGCGGCTTCTGCTTCGACAACGAGACCCCGCGCCATGCGACCTGGCTGGCGCCGTTCGAACTCGCGTCGCGGCCGGTGACCTACGGCGAGTACCTGGCCTTCATGGACGACGCCGGGTATCGGCGACCGGAGCTGTGGCTGTCGATGGGCTGGGACTGGGTCCACCAGGCCGCCGCGCCGCGCAGCCATCCGCTGTACTGGCAACGGCGCGACGGGGTCTGGTTCAACCACACGCTGCAGGGCTGCGTCGAGGTCGACCCGCGCACCCCCGTGTGCCACCTGAGCTATTTCGAGGCCGACGCCTACGCGCGCTGGGCCGGGGCCCGGCTGCCGACCGAGCAGGAGTGGGAGCACGCCGCGCGTCAACTGACCCACAACCCGCTGCAGGCGCGCGCCGGCAAGCACAGCGGCCCCAATTTCGCCGAGCGTGGCGCGTTCCACCCGCTGCCGCTGGCCGACGCACCAGGCTCGCCCGACGAGCCGGTGCAGATGTTCGGCGACGTCTGGGAATGGACCCAGTCGAACTACAACCCCTACCCCGGTTACCGGCCGCTGCCGGGCGCGGTCGGCGAATACAACGGCAAGTTCATGTGCAACCAGTTCGTGCTGCGCGGCGGATCGTGCGTCACGCCGGCCGGGCATGTGCGCACCAGCTATCGCAACTTCTTCCCGCCGGACGCGCAGTGGCAGTTCAGCGGATTGCGGCTGGCTCGCTGAGCAACGCCAACGCCGCGCCGACGCAGCGTCACGCGTCAGCCCGCCAGCGCCTCCGACACCTCGGGCCTGAATTCGCGCCGGTACAGAACATCGGTCACGCCGAGCGTGGCTGGCATCACACCCGCGGCGACAGGAACCACGCGAATGCCGCGACGGCCATGGCGTCGGCGCGCAGCCGGTCGTTGAAGGCGTCGGCGATCAATCCGACCGCATCGCCGAGATGATGCACGCGGCGCCAGCTGCGCGCGCCACCCGGCGCCGTGCGCGCCGGGTGGCCGAAGCCGCTCAGGCGCGCGCCGGGTCGCCGCGCCGTGCGTCCAGGCTCGCCGGGCCGGCCCCCAGCGCGGCCACCATCAGCAAGCCGCCGATGACCGACAGGTTTTTCATGAACATCAGCTGCTGGACCATCTTCTGCGCGTCGGGCAGCGCCCAGAAGTTGTGGAAGATGAGCGTCGCGATCGCCGTGAAGCCGGCCAGCGCGAGCGCCGCCCAGCGTGCCTGCGAGCCGACGACGAGGGCGAGGCCACCGCCAATCTCGACCAGGATGGTCAGCACCGCCAGCACCTCGGCCGCCGGAATGCCCTTCGACTGCATGTAGCCGACGGTCCCGGCAAAGCCGGCGATCTTGGAAAAGCCCGCCATCACGAACATGAGGGCGAGCAGGAAGCGGCCGGCCACGGCCAGGGGGGTGCGCAGGGTATCGATCATCGGAAGAACCTCGACTGAAAAGATGGAAGTGGAAACGAACGGGACGCCGCGTCATGGGCGGCGCCTAGAGTGTCAGCGCAGATCGAACACCAGGACCTCGGCCTGCCGGCCCTCGACGATCTCGAGCGCGGGCTCGCCTTCGAGTGCCAGCGCATCGCCGGCTTCGAGCGCCTCGCCGTTGACCTTCGCCGCACCGCGGACCAGGTGAACCCAGGTCTTGCGGGTCGGGTCGAGTTGGCGATCGATCCGCTCGGCGCCGTCGACCAGGCCCGCCCGCACCGACGCATCGGCGTGGATCGTCACCGAGCCGTCGCGACCGTCGGGCGAGGCGACGAGCCTCAACTGGCCGCGCTTGGAGGCGGCGTCGAAATGCTTCTGCTCGTAGCTCGGCGCGATGCCGCGCACGTCGGGCTCGATCCAGATCTGCAGGAAGTGGGTGCTGCCGCCCTGCGCATGGTTGAACTCGCTGTGGCTCACGCCGCGGCCGGCGCTCATGCGCTGCACGTCGCCGGGCACGATCACGCCGTCGGCGCCGCCGCCCGGCGTGCCGTTGCCCATGCTGTCGCGGTGCGCGAGCTCGCCGCTCAGCACGTAGCTGATGATCTCCATGTCGCGGTGCGAGTGGGTGCCGAAGCCGCTGCCCGGGGCGATGCGGTCTTCGTTGATGACGCGCAGCGCACCAAAGCCCATGTGCGCCGGGTCCATGTAGCCGGCGAACGAAAAGGTGTGGAAACTCTTCAGCCAGCCGTGGTCGGCGTAGCCGCGGTCGGAGGATTTGCGCAGGGTTTTCATGACCACGACTTTAGTCATCGCACCGCGCCGCGGGCTGCGCCGGTGTGATGGCCGCGTTCAAATAAGATGAACCCGTCTTCGATCCCGCCGCCGATGCCTACTCCGCGCAATGCCCTGACCCCGGACGCCCTCGCGATGATGGATGCGATCGCGCGCAGCGGCAGTTTCGCGGCCGCGGCGCGCGAGCTCGGCAAGGTGCCGTCGGCCCTGACCTACAGCGTGCGCCAGCTCGAGGAAGCGCTCGACGTGCTGCTCTTCGACCGCGGTTCGCGCCAGGCCGAGTTCACCGCCGCGGGCCGGGAACTGCTGCTCGAAGGGCGCCGCCTGCTGGCCGAGACCGACGCGGTCGCGAACCGGGTGCGCCGGGTCGCCACCGGCTGGGAGACCCAGCTTACGGTGGTCGCCGACGACGTGATCTCGCGGCCGACGCTGTTCGACCTGTGCGAGCGCTTCTATGCGATCGATGCGCGGGCCGCTGCAGGTGCGAGTCCTGGCGCAGGCGCGGGCGCGGCCCCGCCCGGCAGCGGCCCGCCGACCCGGCTGCGCCTGCGCACCGAAGTCCTGGGCGGCACCCTGGAGGCGCTCGTCACCGGACAGGCCGACCTGGCGATCGGCGTCG
>JBDSZM010000412.1:0-2883 GCA_039925165.1 Burkholderiaceae bacterium | reverse complement strand
TCATCGCCTCGGCCGAGAACGGCCGCGATGCGATCCGCATGGTCGAGACCGATCCGGCGATCGACGTGGTCCTGATGGACATCATGATGCCGGAGATGGACGGGATGCAGACCATGCGCGAGATGCGCCGGCTTCCGCGCGGCAAGGAACTGCCGCTGATCGCAGTCACCGCCAAGGCGATGAAGGGCGACCGCGAGAAATGCATCGACGCCGGTGCCTGGGACTATTTGTCCAAGCCGGTCGACAGCGCCTATCTGCTGGTCGTGTTGCGCGGTTGGCTGGGTCGCTGACCTTGGGCCCCCTCATGCCCGCGGGCACGCCGCCCCCGGCCCTCGACGAGGCCGAGGAAAAGAGCTCGATCCTGATCGTCGACGACCTTCCTGAGAAGCTGCTCGTCTTCGGCACCGTCCTCGAGGAACTCGGCCATACGCTGGTCTTCGTGCGTTCGGGGCGCGAGGCGCTGCGCGAGGTCCTGAAGCAGGAGTTCGCGGTCATCCTGCTCGACGTCAACATGCCCGACATCGACGGCTTCGAGACCGCCGCGATGATCCGCCAACACAAGCGCTCGGCCCTCACCCCCATCATCTTCATCACCTCGTACGCCGACGAGATGCAGACCGCGCGCGGCTACGCGCTGGGCGCGGTCGATTACATCCTGTCGCCGGTCGTGCCGCACGTGCTGCGCAGCAAGGTCCGGGTGTTCGTGCAGCTGTTCGCCATGCAG
This sequence comes from Burkholderiaceae bacterium, assembly GCA_039925165.1. Lineage (GTDB taxonomy): Bacteria > Pseudomonadota > Gammaproteobacteria > Burkholderiales > Burkholderiaceae_C > JBDSEG01. The sequence continues at coordinate 2,159 of JBDSZM010000412.1, read as the reverse complement.
CGCCAGATCCGCCGCCAGGGCGATGCCCACGCGGCGTTCGTGGCAGCGCAGGCGGCGCGGCGCGCGGCCGAGGACAACGATCGCCGCTCGGCGTTCCTCTCGCGCGCGAGCCGGATCCTGCACGGCTCGCTCGACATCGACGCGACGGCGCGTGAACTCGCCGGCCTCATCGTGCCGGCGCTGGCTGCGGTCGCCTGCGTGCTGCGCGCAGATGCAAACGAGCTGCGCGAAGAGGTCCTGCTCGCGGTCCAGCGCGACGTGGCGGCGCCGCTGCAGATCGCCAGCGTCGCGTTGTCGGCCCTGCCGCCGATGGCCCGCGCCGCGCTGCAGGATGCGGCGACGCGTCGGCGCCGGTTCGACCTGGCCGGGCCGACGCTCGACGAACTCGATGCCGCGCAGCTCGGGCTGGCCGACTCGCTGCCAGCAGGCTGGCGTCCCGACCGGGCGAGCGCCGTGCCGCTGCTGAGCGGCGACCGGTTGCTCGGCGCGGTGTTGACGCTCGGACGCACCGACGACCCGCTGGGCGCCGCCTTCGATGCCCGCACGCTCGACGACCTGGCGACCCGCGCCGCAGCAGCGCTCGAGAACGCAAGGCTGTACGGCAGCCTGCAGGGCGAGATCACTGAGCGCCGGGCTGCCGAGCAGGAACTGCTCGAAGCAAGCCGGCGCAAGGACGAATTTCTGGCGATGCTGTCGCACGAGTTGCGCAACCCGCTGGCGCCGATCCGCACCGCGCTCGAGGTCATCCGCCGCATCGCGCCGGCCGACCCCAAGTTCAACTGGGCGGCCGACATCATGGTGCGCCAGCTGCGCCAGATGACGCGGCTGATCGAGGAGCTGCTCGACGTGGCGCGCATCAGCCAGGGCAAGATCGCGCTGATGCGCGAGCGCGTCGACCTGAACGCGGTGGTGGCGCAAAGTGTGGAGACCGCGCAGCCGATGGTCGACGCGCGCGGCCAGGCGCTGGAGGTGTCGACCTCGCGGGAGCCGATCTGCCTGCAGGGCGATCACGCGCGACTCGCCCAGATCGTCTCGAACCTGTTGCACAACGCGTCCAAATACAGCCCCACCGGTTCGAGCATCACGCTATCCGCCGGACTGGACGACGAGGGCGCGGTGATCCAGGTGCGCGACCACGGCATCGGCATCGAGCTCGCACTGCTGCCGCGCATCTTCGACCTCTTCACGCAAGGCGGGCGTGGCCTCGACCGGACCCAGGGGGGCCTCGGCGTCGGCCTCACGCTGGCGCGCCGGCTTGCCGAGCTGCACGGCGGCACCCTGACGGCCACCAGCGGCGGGCCGGGCAACGGCTCGGAGTTCACGCTGCGGATCCCGGACGCCGGCGAATTGCGTCCGGCCGAGCCGGCGCTGCCAGAGCCGCTGGCGACCGGCAATGCCAGCGGCTCGCGCATCCTGGTGGTCGACGACAACCGCGACGCGGCACGCAGCGTCGCCACCTTCTTCGAGATCCTCGGTCACGAGGTCGCCACCGCGGCCGATGGCCTGCAGGCGATCGAAGTCGCCAACAGCTTCGGCCCCGAGGTGGTCGTGCTCGATATCGGACTGCCGCTGCTCGACGGCTATCAGGTGGCGCAGCGGCTGCGCCAGTCGCCCCGGACGCGCGACGCACTGCTCATCGCCCTCACCGGCTACGGCCAGGCCGAAGACCGCGAGCGCGCGGCGCAGGCGGGCTTCGACCGACACTTCGTCAAGCCCGCCGACCCGGCCGCGCTGCTGGCCTGCATCGACGCCTGGACCGCGCAGGCATCCGAGACTGAACCGCTACAGTCCTTGCATGGCCAAGCCAACTGACGTCACGCCGCCCCTGGCCCCCGCCGTGCCGCCGCAGGCGCTGCTCGCACAAGGCTTCTTTGAACGGCACCCGCACGCCGCACTGATTTTCGACGCCGGCGGGCGCGTGCTGTATGCCAACGGGGCCGCCGCCTGGCTGGGCTCCGAAGGACGGTTTCCGGACTTTTCGCAGCTCACCGGCGTGGCCCTGCGCGACAGCGCGAGCACCGATTCGAGCCCTGCCTGGAGCCGGCGCCTGCGCGTGCACGCTGCCGACGGCAGCTCGCGCCAGGTCGAGGCCAGCCTGTACGCGGCCAACGACGCGCCGGGCGACGAGGGTGTGTTCTGCTTCCTGCTGCGCGACGTGA
>JBDSZM010000411.1:0-7027 GCA_039925165.1 Burkholderiaceae bacterium | reverse complement strand
GGCGGGCTCGGGCAGGAGCTCGACAACGCCTCCAAGATGTTCGCCGGTGCCGAGGTCGCGACCATCCTGCTGATCTTCATGCTGCTGGTCGGCATGGCCGACCGCCTGAGCGGCTGGCTGCGCAAGGAGCTCGGCTGATGGACGGACTCGGCCGGTCGCGCTGCAAGGCCTGCGTCGTCGGCGCCGCCGTGCTGTCGCTGGTGGTTGCGAGCTTCTGGTCGCTCGACCTGAAGTGGGCCGAGTTTCTCGCGCCCGAGGCGCTCGCGACCATGGGCCGCTTCATGGCAGGCTTCTTTCCGCCCGAGGCGTCGCCAGCGTTCCTGGCGAAGGCCTGGACGGCGCTGCTCGAGACGCTGGCGATGTCGGCGCTCGGCACGCTGATCGCCGCCGTGCTCGGCCTCGCGGTGGCGCTGCCGGCGGCGCGCTTGCACGCCGGCGATCCGGCGCATGCGCGGCCCTACGCCCGGCTGCTGCTGAACGCGCTGCGCAGCGTACCCGAGCTGGTCTGGGCCGCGCTGCTGCTGATCAGCGCCGGCCTGGGCCCGTTCCCCGGCACGCTGGCGCTGGCGCTGCATACCACCGGCGTGCTCGGGCGCCTGTTCGCCGAGAGCATCGAGAACGCAGCGCCCGGTCCGGCCTTCGCGCTGCGCAGCCGCGGCATCGGCGAGCTGCGCGTCTTCCTCTATGCCACCCTGCCGCAGATCTGGCCGCAGGTGGTCAGCTACACCCTGTACCGCTGGGAAAACAACATCCGGGCCGCCGCCGTGCTCGGCGTGGTCGGTGCCGGCGGCCTCGGCCAGATGCTGTCGTACCACCTCGGCCTGTTCCAGATGCGCGAGACCTCGACCGTGCTGATCGGCATGGTGGCGCTGGTGGCGCTGGTCGATGCGCTCAGCTTCATGACGCGGCGGGTGCTCGATCGTTGACGGCGGATCGGTAACATCGGCGCCATGACCGACACCGCCGAACTCGCGAACCGCCACCTGGTGCTCGGCCTGTCGGGCGGCATCGCCTGCTACAAGTCGGCCGAGCTGGTGCGGCTGCTGGTCAAGGCAGGGGCGACGGTGCAGGTGGTGATGACCGAGGCGGCCGGGCACTTCATCACCGCGACGACGCTGCAGGCGCTGTCGGGGCGGGCGGTGTACTCCAGCCAGTGGGATCCGCGCGCGCTGGGCGCGGTCGACAACGGCATGGCGCACATCAACCTGACGCGCCACGCCGATGCGTTGCTGATCGCGCCGGCCAGCGCCGACTTCATCGCCAAGCTGGTCCACGGCCGGGCCGACGAGTTGCTGAGCCTGATGTGCCTGGCGCGGCCGATGGCGAGCTGTCCGCTGCTGGTCGCACCCGCGATGAACCGCGAGATGTGGGCCCATCCGGCGACGCAACGCAACCTCGCGCAACTGCGCGCCGACGCGACCACCGTGCTCGGCCCGGCCAGCGGCGACCAGGCCTGCGGCGAGGTCGGCGACGGGCGCATGCTCGAAGCCGAAGAGCTGCTCGACGAGCTGATCGGCTACTTCCAGCCGAAGTCGCTGCGCGGCACGTCGATGCTCGTGACCGCGGGCCCGACCTTCGAGCCACTGGACCCGGTGCGTGGCATCACCAACCTGTCGAGCGGCAAGATGGGCTTCGCGATCGCGCGCGCGGCGGTGCAGGCAGGGGCGCAGGTCACGCTGGTCGCCGGGCCGGTGCACCTGCCGACGCCGCGCGGCGTGCGCCGCATCGACGTGCAGACCGCGCAGCAGATGTTCGATGCGGTGCTGCCGTTGGCGCCGCGCCACGATGTCTTCGTCGCGACCGCGGCGGTGGCCGACTGGCGCGCCGCGTCGGTCTCGTCGCACAAGATCAAGAAGAGCGGCAGCGGCGCCGCGCCGGGTTTCGAGTTGACCGAAAACCCCGACATCCTGGCTGCCGTGGCACGACTGTCGCCGCCGCCCTATTGCGTCGGTTTCGCGGCCGAGAGCCACGACGTGCTGCGTCATGCGCAGGAAAAACGGCTGCGCAAGAACGTGCCGCTCATCGTCGCCAACAACGGCCCGGCCACGTTTGGCCGCGACGACAACGCGCTCACGCTGATCGATGCGAACGGCAGCCGCGAACTCGCAACTGGCAGCAAGCGGGTGCTGGCGGGTGAACTGGTCGCCGAGATCGCGAACCGGCTGGCGCCCGCGCGCGCCTGAGACGTACCCACCTTCCGCGACCGAGCGGCGCGGCGCGGCGCGGCTGACTCGCTCTTGATGCGGCCTTGACGAACGAGGGCGCCACTTCGGCCGGCGCGCGCGGTCGCCGCCCGGCTTCGCAGAGCTGATCGGGCCGCTGTGGACGCGCAGCGTAGATGCCGGTTGGGCCGATGGGCTGCTCGCCACCGGCGATCACATCCATCCGGCCGGCCGGGTTCACGCTGGACTGCTCGCCACGCTGATCGACCGGGTGCTCATGAAGCGGCCGCGCTAAGCGCTCACACCGGTCGAGCCGAACCCGCGTTCGCCGCGTTCACTGTCCTGCGTGAAGGCATCGACGACACGGAACGCGGGCCGCACGACCGGCAGGAAGAGCATCTGCGCGATCCGGTCGCCGGGCTCGATGACGATGTCCTGCCCCGATCCTGCCGGGTTGCGATTCCACGCGCTGATGAAGCATTGCGCGGTGTAGTCGGCATCGATCAGGCCGATGCCGTTGCCGAGCACCAGTCCTTTCTTGTGACCGAGCCCGGAGCGCGGCAGGATCACCGCGCACAGATGGCTCGCGTTCATGTGCAGGGCGATGCCCGACGGGATCAGCACCGCCGGCTGTTGAGGCGCAAGCACCAGCGGGGCGTCGAGGCAGGCCATCAGGTCGATCGCGGCCGCCAGGGCAGACTGGTACTGCGGCAGCCCCCAGCGGCGCAGCCGCTCGTCCATGATCTTGATTTCGATGTCGGGGTTCATGGTCCGGGCAAATTCAGCTGCGGCGGCGCGACGCGCCGGCATCGCGGCGCCGCCGAGCGTCGTCGATCAATGCGTGCGGCTGCCCGCAGGTGCGGTGTTCAGCACCGTGAAAGCCGGCTCGCCCACGCTGCCGGACTCGATCTCGGACTCGCTCGCAGCGCGTACGTCGCGCACCTGCAGCTGCAGGCGCAGCGCGATGCCGGCCAGCGGGTGGTTGCCGTCGAGCACGACGTGGTGCGGGTAGACCTCGGTCACGGTGTAGATCGCCTCCTGCGGCAGGCCCTGCGTCGTCGCACCCTCGGGCACGCCGTCGAACTGCATGCCGGCGTCGAGTTCGGCCGGGAAGAGGGCGCGGTCCTCGAAGAAGACGAGCCCGGGGTCGTACTCGCCGAAGGCGTGTTCGGGCTCGAGGTGGAGCGTGGTTTCGAAGCCGGCGGCCTGGCCGATCAGCGCCTCTTCGACCTTGGGCAGCAGGTCGTCGCCGCCGACCAGAAACTCGACCGGATCGGTCAGCTCGTCGATTTCGGCGCCCTGTGCATCGCGCAATTTCCAGGTCAGGCTGACGACGCACGGCGCGGTGATGAGCATCGATCCATCATCGCACAATCACCCATGGACATCGACCACGCGACCCCCTTGCTGGGCGGCCTGACGGCGCGCACTTTCATGCGCCGGCACTGGCAGAAGAAGCCGCTGCTGGTGCGCGGCGCGATCGATCCGGTCGACTGCGCGCTCGACCCGGCGGCGCTGTTCGAACTGGCCCGGCGCGACGATGTGCGCAGCCGTCTGATCGTGCGCCGCGACGCCGGCTGGACGCTGCGCCACGGACCGGTCGGGCGGCGCGCGCTGCCGCCGCGCCGGCGTCCCGGCTGGACGCTGCTGGTGCAGGGCCTGGACCGCGAGCGCGCGGATCTGCACGCGCTGCTGGCGCGTTTCCGGTTCGTGCCGCAGGCCCGGCTCGACGATGTGATGGTCTCGTATGCCAGCGACCAGGGCGGTGTCGGTCCGCACGTCGACTCGTACGACGTGTTCCTGATCCAGCTGCAGGGGCAGCGGCGCTGGCGCATCGGGCGCGTGACCGATCCGGCGCTGGTGGCCGACGTGCCGCTGAAGATCCTGCGGCACTTCGAGCCCGAATCGGAGTGGCTGCTCGAGCCCGGCGACCTGCTGTATCTGCCACCGCGTTGGGCCCACGACGGGGTCGCGCAAGGCGAATGCCTCACCGCGTCGATCGGCTTTCGTGCGCCGCAGGGCGAGGCGCTGGCGCGCGAGGTGATGCAGCGCATGCTCGACGCGGCCGACGACGCACAGGTGCAGGCCGACGACGTTGACGCGGGGGCGATGTCGCGCGAGCGCGATCTGTATCGCGATCCCGATCAGGATGCGAGCCTTCGACCCGGACGCATTCCTGCGGCGCTCGACCGCTATGCGCGCGACGCGCTGCGCCGCCTCGCCGCCGACCCGCGGGCGGCCGCCTGTGCGCTGGGCGAACTGCTCAGCGAGCCCGCTCCCGAGGCGGTCTTTCGCGATGCGTCGAGCGCCGATGCCGCGGCCGGCGTGCAGCTCGACCGCTCGACCCGGATGCTCTACGACCGCTGGCACGTCTACATCAACGGCGTGTCGTTCCTGGCCGGCGGCTCCGACGCCGCCCTGATGCGCCGCCTGGCCGACCGGACGCGTCTCAGCGGCACCGAGGTGGCCGCGCTCGACGGCCCTGCGCGCGAGTTGTTAGATGAGTGGCTGGCAGACGGCTGGTTGCAGCCGCTGCCGACGCCCGTCACCCCCGTGGCACGGAGCCCGATATGAATCACGAGGTGCCCGCCCTCTTCGCGAGCCGCAACGACTTCATCGCAGCGGTGCGCGCCGCGTTGGCCGACGTGGCGCAGCACGGGGGTCGCGAGCTGTGGATGCTCGATCTCGACTTTGCCGACTGGCCGCTGAACGAGCCGGCTGTCATCGAGCATCTGCGGTTGTGGGCCCGGCCGCACCGCAAGCTGACCCTGATCGCCCACGATTTCGACACCGTGGCGCGCCGTCATCCACGCTGGGTCGACTTCCGTCGAACCTGGGCCCACGTGGTCGAGTGCCGTACCAACACCGAGGTCGAGGCCGGGCGGATGCCTTCGCTGCTGCTCGCGCCCGGGCGGCTGGTGCTGCGCCGGTTCGATCCCTTGCGCTATCGCGGCAGCGTGTCGCACGATGCGGCCTCGCAACTGCAAACACGCGAAGTGGTCGAGGCGGTTTTGCAACGATCCACGTTGGCCTTCCCGCCGAGTGTGTTGGGAGTCTAGGGAAAACCCGCCTTCCCCTCTATAATCGGGGGCTCGACAGAAACGCACGGCGTTTTGGTCGGTGTCTCGGGGCTCTTTCGCATCGTCGCATCGAGTTCCCGGCGTTTGTGCATCGTTACGACCCCATAAAAATTTGAGGACCCCCATGAAGAACTCGATCCTGCTGGCTTCCCTCGTCGCCGCCGCGGCACTCACCGCTTGCGGCAAGAAGGAAGATATGGCGGCCCCGGCCGCGGCGGCTTCGGCTGCTGCTGCCCCCGCCGTCGCCGCGGTCGCTGCTGCTGCAGCCTCTGCCGTCGACACCGCCGCGTCGGCGGCCGCGGCTTCGGCGATGACTTCGGCCATGAGCTCGGCGAGCGCTGCGGGCGCTACCACGGAGAAGGCCGCTGACGCCGCAAAGGATGCGGCCAAGGACGCGGCCGACAAGGCTGCCGACGCCGCCAAGGATGCCGTCAAGGACGCGACCAAAGCCGCTGAAGCCGCCGTCAAGAAGCCCTGAACCCGCGTTCTGCGCGGATGCGAAAAGCCGCCCTCGGGCGGCTTTTTTGCGGGGCTGGCTCGTCGGGCAGTGTCAGGCGAGTGCCAGCCAGTCGAAGCCGGCCCGCGGATCGGCCACCACGATCTCGTCGCCGCGCCGGCCGCAGGCCCGCGCCAGCGCATCGCGCGCCAGGTCGGGGCGGTTGTTCTGCTCGCTCAGGTGCGCCGCCACCACGTGCAGCAGCCCGGCGTGCGTGCACGCGGCCAGGATTTGCGCCGCGGTATCGTTGCACAGGTGGCCATAGCGCCCACCGATGCGCGCCTTGAGCGAGGGCGGGTAGCGCGAGGCCGACAGCAATTCGACGTCGTGGTTGCACTCGATCAGCAGCGCATCGCAGGCCTGGAGTTGCGCCACGACGTGCGGCGTGATCGACCCGGCATCGGTCAGGATGCCGAGCTGCGTCGCGCCGTCGCTGCAGCGCAGTTGCAAGGGCTCGATGGCGTCGTGCGGCACGGTGTAGGGGTGCAGCTGCAGGCCGCCGAGATCGATCGGCTCGGCGTCGCGCGCGTAGTGCAGCAAGCCCGGCAGGTCGGGTTCGCCGATGGCGCGCCAGGTGCCCCGGCTCGTCCACAGCGCGATGTCGTGACGGCGCGCCAACGGGACCGCGCAGCCGACGTGGTCAGCATGCTCGTGGGTGATGAAGATCGCGTCGAGATCCTCGGCGGCGAGACCGCTGGCGGCCAGGCGCTGTGCCAGTTCGCGTTGCGTGAAGCCGCAGTCGACGAGGAGCCGTGTCGTGTGACCGCCGTCACCGGCTTCGACCAGCGTGGCATTGCCCGAGCTGCCGCTGCCCAGGCTGCGAAAGCGGATCACGCCACTGACCGCGCGTCAGGCGCGCGTCACTTCAGGTCGTCGACCAGCAGCTTGACGATGCGTTGGCCGGCATCGCCGTTCTCGGGCGCGCCGGTCGCGGTCTGGACCGTGACCGTGCTCGTGTTGGCTTCGCCCTTGACGACCACCCTGTAGCGCGCCGGGCCTTCGACCGGACGGCTGCTGCCGAAGCTGAACAGCTTCGAGAAGAAATTCGGCTCTTCCTTGCCGGCGAGTGCCGGATCGATATAGCGGATGAAATAGACGCCGTTGCTGCGATCTCGGTCTTCGACCGTGAAGCCGCTGCGGTCGAGCGCCAGGCCAACCCGGCGCCAGGCGCGCTCGAAGCTGTCGTCCACCGTCAGCGCGGCGGCGGGGCCGGTCGTCATGGCGCGCGCCCGGGCCGCGGTGCTGCTGGCCGTCGACGCGACGGCGACCTTGGCCACCTCTTCCTTGGC
>JBDSZM010000410.1:0-2867 GCA_039925165.1 Burkholderiaceae bacterium | reverse complement strand
CCGACGCACGCCTTCGTGGCCGAGTTCCTGGGCCGCGTGAACCGGCTCGCGCGCAACGCCGATGCATTGGCGCGCGGCGTGGTCAAGCTCGGCGGCGTCGAGTGGGCCTGCCCGGCGCCTGCGATCGGTGCCGGCGTACTGGTGCGCCCGGAGGATGTGCAGATCGGGCCGCGCCGACCCGACTGGGCCGCAGCAACGGTGCGACACCGTACCTTCCTCGGCGAGCGCATCCACCTGCGCCTCGAGGCCGACGGCCAGCCGCCGCTGGTGGCCGACGTCGCCCGCGACAGCCCGTTCAAGGTGGGCGACGTCGTCGGGCTGTGGGTGGCGCCCGACCGCCTGATGGCGTCGATGGAGAGCGACGCATGAGCCCCCCGACCGCAAAGTCCGCCGGTTCCACGGACGCGACCGCGCCGACGATCCTGGTGCAACTGACCGACCTGCACATCCGCGAGCCCGGGCGCCTGGCGTACCGCCGCGTCGATACTTCGAAGTACTTCCGGGCGATGGTCGACGCCGTGCTGGCCTTGAAGCAGCGCCCGCATGCCGTCGTGATCAGCGGCGACCTCACCGACTTCGGCCGCGCGGCGGAATACGACTCGCTGCGGGCACAAGTGGCGCCGCTCGAAGCGGCCGGCCTGCCGGTCTACCTGATGCCCGGCAACCACGACAGCCGCGAGGCGATGCGGCGCGCCTTCCCCACCCACGCCTACCTCGGCGACGGACCGGTGGTGCAGTTCACCGTCGAAGTCGGGCCGCTGCGGCTGCTGGCACTCGATACCGTGTTGCCGGGGCGCAGCGAAGGCGCACTCGACGCCGCGCGGCTGGCGTGGCTCGAAGCCGAACTCGATGCCAGTGCAGGCAGGCCGGTCGTCATCGCCATGCACCATCCGCCGTTCCAGACGCTGATCGGCCACATGGACAAGATCGGGCTCCTGGCCGGCGCGCCCGAGCTGGAAGCGATCGTCGCCCGGCACCCGAACGTGGAGCGCGTGATCTGCGGCCATCTGCACCGCGCCATCGACGTGCGCTTCGGCGGCACCATCGCCTCCACGGCGCCGGGACCGGCGCACCAGGTCTGCCTGGACCTGGACCCCGACGCCGAATCGGCGTGGACACTGGAGCCGCCGTCGTTCCGCGTGCACGCCTGGAACCCGCGGGAGCGGCGGCTCGTCACTCACCTCGCGGCCAGCGGCGCGTTCGAGGGGCCGTATCCGTTCTTCGAGAACGGAGTGCTGATCGACTGAGGCGCGCGCCAGCGGGACTTGCGGATGCCGGAAGCGGTCGGCGCAGTGGCACCGCCCCGCGACCCGCGCGCCGCTATCGAGCGTGGCTTCCGACCGTCACGCCGCGCGGCGCTCGGCGAGCGCCTGCTGGACGATCGCCGCCAGCTGCTCGAGCGTGTACTCCTTCTGCAGCACGTGGCTGACGCCGGCGGCCAGGGCGTCGGCGCGCACGGCTTCGGTGATGTAACCCGAGGTCATGACCACCGGCATGCGGGGCCGGAAGAGCTTCAATTCCCGGGTCAGGTCGAGCCCCGACATCTCCGGCATGTTGAAGTCCGTGACCACGATGTCGACCCTGGCGGCGGGCGCATGCGTGCAGGCCAGGGCCTCGCGCGGGCCGGCCACCGTCGTGACGCGATAGCCGGCGCGCTGCAGCAGGCCCTCCACCATCACGCACATGACCGGGTCGTCGTCGACGTAGAGCACGTGCTGCCCGCGATCCGCCGGCGCCGGGCCTTCGAGAGGCGGATTCGGCGCGACCGCGGCAACCTCGGCAGGCGTCGCCGCCAGCGGGAAGTACATGTCGAAGGTGCTGCCGAGCCCGGGCGCACTGTCGACGCTGAGGGCGCCGCCGTGCGACGTGACGATGCCGTGCACCACGGCCAGGCCGAGGCCCGTGCCCTTGCCGACCGGCTTGGTGGTGAAGAACGGTTCGAAGATGCGCGCCTGCGTCGCCGCGTCCATGCCGCAGCCGTTGTCGGCGACCCAGACGTGGGCATAGCGACCGGCCGTCCAGCCGAAGCGTGCGGCCTGCTCGGCGTCGAGCTCCACGGCCTCGAGGCCGATGACGATGCGCCCGGCACCGTCGGCCATGGCATGCCAGGCGTTCGTGCACAGGTTCATCAGCACCTGCTGCAGCTGGGTCGCATCGGCATTCACGTGCAGCGGGGCCTCGCTGAGGCGCAGCTCCAGCTCGACCCGCGTCGACAGGGTCGAGCGCAGCAGCGTCGCCGCTTCCTCCAGCAACGGGCGCAGCGGCTGGACAATGCGCAACTGCTGCTCGCGCCGGCTGAAGGCAACGATCTGCTGCACCAGGCTGCGGCCGCGCTCGCCGGCCTGGCGGATCTGTTCCAGCCGCGCGCCGGACGCATGGCCGCTGTCGAGGTCCTGGCGGATCAGGCCGACGTTGCCGAGGATCGCCGCGAGGATGTTGTTGAAGTCGTGGGCGATGCCGCCGGCCAGGGTGCCGATGGCTTCCATCTTCTGCGACTCGCGCAACTGCCCTTCGAGCTGGGTGCGGTTGTCCTGCGCGAGCTTGCGCTCGGTGACGTCGCCGACCATCGCCAGCGTGCCGGCGGCGCGTCCTTCGCCATCGGTGATCGGGCTCGTCGAAAGCGTGGCCCACAGGTCAAGGCCGTCCTTGCGCCGAAAGCGCACATCGGCGGGCGCAGCCGTTGCGGGCGCGGCGGCCGCGCGGGCGGTGGCGGCGGCGATCGCCGCGCGCCCGGCGTCGTCGGTGAAGTCGAGCCAGCGCCGACCGAGCAGTTCGTCCGCCTCGTAGGCGAGCATCTGCTGGAGCTTCGGGTTGACGAACGTGGTCCGGGCATCGGCGTCGACCATCCAGATGCCCTCGCCGGCGGT
>JBDSZM010000409.1:0-2889 GCA_039925165.1 Burkholderiaceae bacterium | reverse complement strand
GGCCATCATTCGCTTCGACATCGCACAGCGCCGGCAGTTGTTCCTCACCGACGCCCGCATCGCCCACCGGCTACTCAGCCAGCGCGCGGTTCAGCATGAGGCGATCCTGACGACGCTGGCGCTGCTCCATCCTGCCGCCGACGCCGGCGGCGGCGCCGAGTTGCGACTGCCCGCTGTCTATCCGCAGCTGCTGGAGGTGCTGCGACGCGACGGCGTCGACCGGTGGATCGATCCCGCATTTCAGGCCGGCGAAAACCTGTCACTCGCGGCACGCCGGGCCGCGCTGGGGCCCATCGACGCTGGCATGGGCCAGTACGTGGTCGTGTTGGCCGGCGCGCCTTCGAGCTACGCGTTGCGCATCGATGTGCAGCGCATGGTGCCGTGGGACACCTGGCCGCTGGTGCGCGATGGTTCGGCACGCGTCGTGCTGGTGCTCGGCGCTCAGGTGATCGTCCTTCAGGCGGGGGCCGGGGCCGAAGCGCGGCCCGTCGGCCTGACCGCCGGCTTCGGATTCACCAAGGCGCTGGACTCCACGAGTCAGCCTTTCGAGTTGCAGTTGCAGCGCGCCACCGGCCCGGCCGAGTGGCCTTGGCGCTGGCTGGTCGGCTGGGCCGTGATCGCTGCGATCGTGCTCGCGGGGCTGAGCGCCTTGCTGCGCAGCGCGCGGGAACGACACCGCGCCGTCGAGTTGTTGCGGGTCGGGCAAGTGGCTCGGCTGAACGCGATGGGCGAGCTCGCTGGCGGCATGGCGCACGAACTGAACCAGCCCCTGACGGCGCTGCTCGCCAACACCCAGGCTGCCGGCCGTCTGATCGACGACGATCCGCCGGCCCTGGCCGATGCTCGGCACGCGATGGCGCAGGCCGCAGCACAGGCGAGGCGCGCTGCCGACGTGGTGGCGCGCCTGCGGCGCCTGGTCGAGGCGCCGGACGCCGACCCCCCTCGACAGCCGGTGCCGCTGCAGGCGGCGGTGCGTGGCGTGCTCGAACTGCTCGAGCCCGAGATACAGCGACGCGGCGTCCGGGTGTCGGTACGGGGTCAGGAGGTCGTCGTGGCTGCCGATTCGGTCGCGCTCGAACAGATATTGCACAACCTGATCGGCAATGCGCTGCAGGCGCTCGACGCGGTGCCTGAAGAAGAACGCCGTCTCACGCTGACGGTGAGTGCCAACCATGAATTGGGGGTGTGCCGCGTGCGCGACAGCGGACCGGGCATCGCGGTGAATGACCTGCCGCGCCTTTTCGAACCCTTCTTCACGACCCGCCGCAGCGGTCTGGGTCTGGGATTGAGTCTTTGCGAGTCGCTTGCGCAGCGCATGCAGGGCGCGCTCACCGCCCGGAATGCCGCGCCCCGCGGGGCGGAGTTTCTTCTTACCCTGCCTCTGGCCGGCGCCGCATGAACCCCACCTCACCGCTGATCCACTTGGTCGACGACGACGACGCGGTGCGCGACAGCCTGGCGCTGCTGATCGGCACCGTCGGCCTGCGGGTCGCCCCGTGGAAGGAGCCGCAGGCATTTCTCCACGGCTACGACCGAGAGGCCATCGGCGCGATCGTGCTCGATGTCCGCATGCCGGGGCTGAGTGGACTGAGCGTGCTCGACCTGCTGCGTGAGCAGGGCGCGGACCAGCCCGTGGTCATGCTCACGGGACATGGCACGGTCGAGATGTGTCGCCGCGCGTTCAAGTCCGGCGCGGTCGAGTTCCTCGAAAAGCCGGTCGATGACGAGCCGCTGCTCGAGGCGATACACAACGCCGTGCGGATGCATGTGCAGTCGCGTGAGCGACACACCGCCGACCGTGAGGCGCGCGAACGCTTTTCACGCCTGTCGGCGCGCGAGCACGAGGTGCTGTCGCTGGTCGTGGGCGGTCTCACCAACAAGGAGATCGGCCGCGCGCTCGCCTTGTCGCCCCGCACGGTGGAGACGCACCGCGCCCATCTGTCGGCCAAGCTGCAGGCGCAGTCGCTGGCCCAGTTGATCCGGCGTTACGCGGCCTTGGTCGACGAGGCTGCGGCCGCGTAGTTCTACGCAGGTGCGCGCGTACGCCCACGCATGGCGCAAGGCGGGGCGTAAAAGCACAATTCCCGGGTGGCCGAGCAGCGGCCCATCACCCCGGAGAATCCCCATGAAGCACCTTGCCCGACTTTGCCTCGTCGCCCTGACCCTCAGCGCCCCGCTGGCCCAGGCACAAGCCGTTCGCAGCGAAAAGAACATGTCCCTCGAGCTTGCCAACCAGATCGCTGCAGCCACTGTGGCTGCGTGCCAAGCCAACGGCTACGCCGTCGCCGCCACGGTCGTGGACCGCGCCGGCAGCATTCGCGCCGTGCAGCGCGCGGACAACGCCGGACCGCACACGCTGGCGGCCAGCCAGGAGAAGGCCTACACCTCGGCCTCGGCCAAGAGCAACACCCTCGCGATGATGGAAGGCGCGCAGAAGAACCCGGGCGCGGCGAACCTCGTCAATATTCCCGGCTTCCTGCTGCTCGGCGGTGGAGTGCCGGTGAAGGTCGGCAATGAAGTGATCGGCGCGGTCGGTGTCGGCGGCGCTCCGGGAGGCCACCTCGACGAGCAGTGCGCGGTCGCTGCGCTCGACAAGGTCAAGGACCAACTGAAATGATCGGATCGCGCTCGGGCTGGCTCGCGATCGTGTTGTCAGCCGCCCCACTTGCGGCGCAAGCCCAGGTGGCGCCGGCGCCGTCGGAGATCGCGGTCTACACCGGCTTGCATGCTGCCGCACAGCGAGGTGATGTCGCCGCGATCGAGAGGCTGGCGCAGGCCTCGCGCGCAGCGCTCGAAGCGCGAGACGGCCAAGGGCGCACCCCGCTGCATGTGGCCACCTTCGCACGCCAGCGCTCCGCGGTTCGGTCCCTCCTCGTGGCAGGGGCCGAC
>JBDSZM010000408.1:0-6238 GCA_039925165.1 Burkholderiaceae bacterium | reverse complement strand
TCGGCGACCAGGTATTGCGACAGACCGATCGCCAACCCCTCGGCGGCGTCGTAGACGCGGCCGGTCAGCATCATGTCGGCCATGCGCGCCGCGCCGATGAGCCGCGGCACCCGGGCCGAGCCGCCGCCGCCGACGAACAGGCCGCGCTGGCCTTCGGGCAGCCCGTAAAACGCGTTCGCCTCGGCAATGCGGATGTGCGCGGCGCTCGCCAGTTCGAGCCCGCCGCCGACCACCGCGCCGTGCAGCACGGCGACGACCGGCACCCGGCCGAACTGGATCTGGTCGAACGCCGCGTGCCAGGAACGCGAATGCAGGATGCCCTCGGCGACGCTGCGTTCGCCGAGTTCGGACAGGTCGAGGCCGGCGCAGAACTGCGATCCCTCGCCGCTCAGCACGACCACCCGCGCCGACTCGGGCAGGTTGACGAAGGCGGTGTGCAGTTGTGCGACCAGCGCATCGTTGATCGCGTTGCGCTTGGCCGGGCGCATCAGCCGCAGGTGGACGACGCCGGTGCGCTCTTCGATGCGCAGCAGGTCGAGGCCCGCGAGCAGGCCGGTCACGGGGTGGAAGGGCTCGGCCATGGCATTCATTTGATAGTTAAATGTATGAAACAGTTCTGTCAGCACCTGCTGGGGCTTACCCGCATGCGGGAACTGGCGATTGCTCACCGCATTCATTGGATGAAACAACCTTCGCTGGGAAACCGAAAGGCCTCCCTGGGCAAGGGCAGTCCAGAGCACGGTAACGTCAATTTAATTATTAAAGTGAATCAATTACCAAAACGATGCAGACCGCGGCAGCGCAGCGCGACGCCGGCGCGATCGCGTTCATCTGGCAGGTGGCGACAACCCGACCCGCGACAGCGTCACGACCTTCGCGGCCACCGCCGAGGTCGACGCGATGCTCGCGAAGATCGTCGCGACAAGCGCGATCGACACCGAAAACGCGATCGCCTGCATGGCGCCGCCCGCCTTCGCCCGCTTCCATCGGGTGCCCGGCATGACCCATGGCTCCGCCGGACGGCGATCGACCCGTTCGACATGCCGAGTCCGCGGGTCGCCGGGGTCGAGAACAGCACGCTGCCGGCCAGCGGGATCGCCAGCGCGCGCGGCCCCGGCAATGCCGCGGGCGCGATCCTGGACATTCCCTCGGGCGGGTCGGCGGCGCCCGCCCGCGGTGCGCCTGCCCGGCGGTCGCGCGCTACAAGGGCAGCGGCAGCATCGAATCGGCCGACAGCTTCGTCTGCCAGTGATGTGATCCAACCATGGCCGCGCCTTCCGGCCCCGCGCAAGCGCCCGGCCTGCCGGCGCCATCGCGCGGTGCCAGTGCAGATGTCACGGCGGGC
The DNA here is from genome assembly GCA_039925165.1 of Burkholderiaceae bacterium. Taxonomy (GTDB): domain Bacteria; phylum Pseudomonadota; class Gammaproteobacteria; order Burkholderiales; family Burkholderiaceae_C; genus JBDSEG01. The sequence goes on along the minus strand of JBDSZM010000408.1, from coordinate 4,893 downwards.
GCAAATTTGCGGCGCGGCGCGATCCAAAAGCGTTGCGCCGATGTCGGGCTCCCCCAGTTGAGGGACTCTCCTGTCACATACCGCGACACAAAATTGCGCATGCGGAAGCCTTCCAGGAGTGGTCGGATCCCGCCCCCGCCGCGTTGAGGAGGTCAGGTCCTCACCGGTCCAGGAGAGAGTCATGCCGCAAACCTACAGCGTCGGAGCCCGTTCCCTCTTCGTCACCTGGACCGCCTGGGTGTTCATCGTGATGGCGGCCTTCGCCAGTGCTTCGGCGCTGGTCCAGAACGCCGCCGTCACGTCGCTGCTGCCCGGCCTGCACGACGGCTCGCCGCTGCCGCTGCTCACCGGGCTGCTGATCGGCTATCTGCCGTGGGTGGTCGGCACCGGCCTGGTCATGTCGCTCGCCACGCTGGCCTCGGCGATCGGGCTCTTGCTGCGCCTCGACTGGGCCCGGCGCGCCTTCATCGGCGTGCTCGTCGTCGCCATCGTCGCCAACCTGATGGGCCTGTGGTTGCAGCACGAGGTCGTCCAATCGGTGGTGTCGCAGACCCTCGGCCACTCGCTGCGTGGCGTCGCCGTGCCGGCCGAACTGCTGGGCGTGTTCGGTGGCTTCGTCACCGCCACCCGGGCGATGGCGGTGCTGGTCACGCTGGGCGCCTGCGCGCTGCTGGCCTGGATCATCGGGCGCCTGATGTCGGCCCGGGTGCGTCAGGAATTTGCTTGAACGCTCCGTTGTGCTCGCGCCGCAGTTCGCTGATGGCCATGCGACGGTGGATGAGCGTGCTGCCGGGGCTGATCGCTGCCGCCGGTTGCGCCCAGACCGTCCCGACGCCGCCGGGCGCGCGCTCTGAGATGACGGCGTCCACGCTCACCTCGGTCATCGCCGCGGCCCGCGCCGATGCGGCCCTGCGCTTCGGATTGGCGCCCGAGGCCCTGAAGGTCGTCGACGCGGAGCCGGTCACCTGGTCCGACGGCAGCCTCGGCTGCCCGCAGCCGGGGCGCCAGTACACGATGGCGTTGGTGCCGGGCTTTCGGGTCCGTCTGCGCGGCCCGGCGGGGCTGCTCGACTACCACGCCGGCGCGCGTGGCGGGCTGCTGCTGTGCCCGACCGACAGGGCCGTCGAACCCAGTCCGCGGAACGCCGTCCGCTAGCTGCGGCCACGTTCCTGACGTTCGACAGGCGTGGCTCAGCGCGTCGGGGGCTGCCCCAGTTCCTCGACCAGGCTGCGCGCGCCGTAGACCTTGTCCAGGGCCTCCAGCAATGCCGCCGAGTGGACCGCCACGGCGCGGTTCTGCGCCGCATCGAAGCCGAACTCGCCGCCCAGCGACTGGCGGTTGCCGTCGAAGATCAGCCCGACGATCTCGGCCCGCTGGTTGACCACCGGCGAGCCCGAATTGCCGCCGATGATGTCGTTGGTGGTCACGAAATTCATCGGCAGATCCAGCCGCAGGCGCGGTTTGGCGTCCAGCCACGAGACCGGCAGCGCGTACGGTTCGGCGCCGGTGTGGCGCTCGAACGCGCCGCCGAGGGTCGTGAAGGGGCCCACCGTCCGCTCTTCCTCGGTATAGCCCCGCACCGAGCCGTAGGACAGGCGCAGCGTGAAGGTGGCGTCGGGGTAGGGTTCGTTGCCCAGCACCACGGCCCGCACGCGGGCGAGCTGTTCCTGCTGTTGTTGCATGGGACCTTCGACCTCGGTCTCGACCCGTCGGCGGATCGCACGGGCGTCGCCGTCGTAGGCGCGCGCCAGCAGGATCATCGGGTCGTCCGACGCGTCGACGGCCGCCTTGCCCCCGGTGTAGAGCGCCAGCCGCTCGCCTGCGACGGCGGTGCCGGCGTCGTCGAGCTGCAGGTTCTCGAGGCGGCTGCCGACCACGGCCGTCCGGGCGACGTCTGCCGGGCTGCGCCGGCCGAGGATGCGGCGCACCGTCGGATGGTCGGGTCCGAGGTTCTCGCGCAGCTTGGCCAGCGACCAGCCCAGGGTGGCGATCTCGAGTTCGTCGTAGATCGGCCGCGCCGCCAGGAGCGTCTGCCGGAATTGCGGCAACCGGGCATCCGAATATTCCTTCAACCGCTCGCCGTTCGGCTTGCCGATCTCGTCGGCATGGCGCACCAGGCCACGCGCCAGTTCGAACAGACGCGACGAGGGGCCGCGCTCGAGGGCGGTGTACTCGGTGCGCAGCGCCTGTTCGTGTCGCACCAGCGTGGCGATGCGCTGCCACACCGGGCCATAGGTCTGTTCGAGCACCGGGTCGGCCGCGACGCGCTCGCGCAGCACCCGTTCGTCGCGCGCGAGCTGGGCATGGAAGACCGGGTCGGTCAGCGCAGCGTGCTGGCCCTTCATGGCCTTGAGCCAGTTTTCGATCCCTGCCAGCGCCTGGGTCGAGTGGCGATGCTGCTCGGCCCCGCGCTGCTGGTATTGGCTGAGGTAGCCGCGCAGTTCCGCGACCGCGGTCATGGTCCGCGGCAGCCGCACGTCGCGCTCGTCGTCGATCTGCGCGAGCGTCTTGCTGCGTGAGGTGCCGCCGGGGTGGCCGGACACGAAAGTCAGGTCGCCTTCGCGCAGCGTGCCGTCGGACCAGGCCAGGAAGTGTTCGGTCGGCAGCGGGCGCCCGTCCGGGCCGTAGATGCGCACGAACGCGACGTCGAGGTCGTAGCGCGGGAACATGAAGTTGTCGGGGTCGCCGCCGAAATCCGCGATCGCGGCCTCGGGCGCGAAGACCAGCCGGATGTCCTGCAAGCGGCGGTAGCGGTACAGCTCGTAGCGGCCGCCGCGGAACAGGCTGACGACCTCGCAGCGCAGTTCGTCGGAGGTCGCGCACTGCTGCTCGATGGTGGTCGTGATGCGCTTCTGGACCTCGGCGAACCGGTCGGCGGCGATATCGCGGGTGGCGTCCTGGACCGGTCCGGTGACGTCGACGATCTCGATCAGCTGGTTCAGCTCCATGCCCGGGCAGCGCAACTCGGTCGCGCGCGTGGCGGCGAGAAAACCGTCGCGGTCGTAATCCTTGCGCTGCAGGCCCGAGATCATCTCGATGCAGCCGCGCGCGCAATGGTGGTTGGTCATCACCAGGCCGTGGCGCGACACCACCGAGCCCGAGCAGCCGCCGGCCAGCCGCATCGAGGCCAGGCGCAGGTGGTCGAGCCAGGCGGCGTCGGGCTCGAAGCCGTATTTCTGGCGCACCTGGGCGGCCGGGAAGTGGTTGAAGGTCCACATGCCTTCGTCGGCGAAAACCACCCCCGACCCGACGATCGAGAGGGCGGCAAGCCCGTGGCGCATGAATTTCATTCGCATGGTGTTTCCGTGGCGGGCCGATCGGACCGGACAGTGTAGGCAGGGCCCGCGGGCTGGTCTACGCGTCGCATCGAACGCTGCATCGAGACGAAAGCCGCACCGAGCGGACCGGCGCCGAAGCCCCGGGACTTGTGTCGACAACTGTATGAACGTACAGTTATTGCATGAGTTTCCCGTCCTCCCCGGGCACGGCTTGGCGTCCCAACGGCGTCGCCTCGCCGCGCCTCGCCCCCGAGGCCTTGCACCCCTCGCTGTGGCTGGCGCACCAAGTGAGCCGCCAGGTCGACCGGCCGGTGGCCAGCGGTTTTGCGCTGCTCGACGCCCAGTTGCCCGGCGGCGGCTGGCCGCGTCGGACGCTGAGCGAACTGCTGCTGGCGCATCCGGGCGTCGGTGAACTGCGGCTGCTCGCCCCGGCATTGGTCGGGATCCAGAAACAGCGCCGCCTGGTGATGCTGTTCGACCCGCCGGCCGACCTGTGCGCCGGCTCGCTGGCGCATTTCGGGCTGGACGTCGAGCAGCTGCTCGTGATCCACACCCGCGCCGCTGTCGTTGCGGGGATGGGTCGGGGGGCCGACCCGCTCTGGGCGCTCGAGCAGGCCTTGAAAAGCGGCCACGTCGGTGCCGTGCTGGGCTGGCTGCCGCCACGGTTGCGCCCCGAGCGGCTGCGCCGCCTGCAGCTGGCGGCGCAGCTGCACGACGGTCCGGCGTTCGTGCTGCGCGAGATGGCGGCCGCCGCACGTCCGAGCGCCGCCGCGCTGCGCCTGGCCTTGCGCCCCGGCGGCGCCGACGTGCTGTCGGTGCGCCTGCTCAAGCGCCGAGGCCCGCCGCTCGAATCCGCGCTGCGGCTGGCCCTGCCGCCGATCCTGAGCGCGACGGCACGGCAACGCGCGCGCGCCGGCGTGCATCCCCCCGTGGCCTTGCAGCAGGCCACCTTCGTCGATCTGGCGCCGGTGGCTTGAGGCGGGTGAGCGAACCCGCCATGCCCGCGCACCGCGCATTGCTTCGCCGCTGCTGAGCCCGCGACCGGTGATGGCAAGGGTGGAATGCTGCGCATGCTCTGGATCGCCCTGCATCTGCCGTTGCTGTCGCTCGAGACGCTGGCCTCGACCGTGCCCGACGCCGATGCAGGGGCGGCCCTCGGGCTGACCGACGGGCGCGCGATCCTGGCCGTCAACCCGGTGGCCCAGGCGCTGGGGGTGAAACCCGGCATGAAGCGCGCCACCGCATTGGCGCTGGCCCCCCGGATGGCGCTGGGTGCCATCGATGCCGCGCGCGACGCTCAGGCCCTGCAGGCGGTGGTGCACGCCGCGCTGGCCTGCACCCCGATGGTCACGCTGCAGCCCGCCGCCGACCCGGCCACCCCGGCCGACACCGTGCTGCTCGAGGTGCACGCCAGCCTGCGTTATTTCGGCGGCGCGCCGGCGCTGCTGCAGCGCCTGCTCGCTTCACTGGCGCCGTTCGGCCACCGGGTCCACAGCGTCAGCGCCCCCACCGCGCAGGCGGCGGCACTGCTGGCGCGCATCCACCCGCGGCTCGATTGCGCCGACCTGGCCGCGACCCGGGCCGCGCTCGACGCCGCGCCGGTCTGGCTGCTCGG
>JBDSZM010000407.1:0-7754 GCA_039925165.1 Burkholderiaceae bacterium | reverse complement strand
GACTGCTCGCGCCCTCGTTCTTGATGCGCTCGACCAGTTCCTCTTCCTTGCCGTCGAGCCGGTTGATCTTGATGCCGGTCTGCCTGGTGAAGTTGGCGTAGAGCGCTTCGTCGGTCTGGTAGTGGCGCGCCGAATAGATGTTCAGCACCGCTTGGGCGTGGACCGAGGCGACCGCACCCATCAACGTGGCGATGGCGGCGAGATGGCGTAAGCGGATCATGGTTCTTGCGGAAAGAGGGTCGAGAAGCATCCGATCTTAACAGGAATGATTCTCATTTAATAGTTTCGGCTATCTGCTCCGACGACCCGCGTGCGCTCATCGTTCCCGGTCTGCCAGCGCAGCGCGGAGCAGCGCCGCGCGGGGCTCCTGCGAGGCGTGCGGCGCGGGGCTACGTGCCGGCCCGCGCGAGCCGCTCGCAGCGCGCCGCGTCGACGGGTTGCCCGGCGCTGCGGTAGCGGGCTGCGGCAGCCGCAAAGAGCGCCCCCGTTTCGGCCGCCGACGCGTCCTTGGCCGCCGCGACATGACCGCGCACTTCGTCGTGTGCGGCATACCAGGCCGGCAGCCGCATCACCACATCGGCGAGATAGGCGCACTGGGTCTCGTGCTGCTCCGCCAGCTCGACCTCGCCAGCGCGCGCCGCGGCGATCGCCGCCGGCACCGCAAAGGTGACGCGGCAGCCCGGACAGGTTTCGAGCGGCCCCTGCACCGATGCCGCTGCGTCCCGCATGACATGCAAGGCCGCCTGGGGATCGTCCGCATACATCGAGATGCGCGTACCGTAGATGCGATCGAGCAGGTGAAAGCCGATGTCCGTCTGGCGCGCCAGGTCGAGCGCCTCGTCGATCAGCGCGCGCGCCTCGTTCTTGTGCCCTTCGTGCAGCGCCAGCTCTGCCAGGCGCTGCAACGACAGCGCCTCGCCGACGGCACCGCCGATCGCGCGGTGCAGGCGAGCGCCCTCGCGCAAGTGCTGGCGTGCCGACGCCAGGTCCCCCGACAGCCACTCGGCTTCGCCGCGCAGCGTCGTGCCGAACGCGTGGCCCCGCGCTGCGCCCAGCCTCTTCGCCTCGGTCGCGAGGGCGTCGGCGAAGGCGATCACTTCCGCATAAGGCCGCGCGCCGTAGAGGAAGCGCTGGGTGATGCACAGGTGCCCGTCGAACACCCGCACGGCCAGGTGCGGCACGCGCGTCGTCTCGTACAGGTCCGACCAGACGCTTTGGTGGAGTTCGCCACGGGCATGCGCGGCCGCGGCCTGGGCCCAGGACGCAACGACGATCGATGCGGAGTCGCCCGTCTGCAGGGCAAGTCGGCGCGCCACCGCCGCCTTCTCGGTGCCGATCGCCGGATCGGTCGCGCCGAGCGCCGCCGCTCCGCTGTAGGCCAGGGCCTCGCACAGCCGGCCTTCGACGCTGGTCGGATGGACGCCGGCCAGCAGCACCAGCGCGCCCTTCGGATCGCCTTGCTTGACCTGCGCCAGCGCTGCCTTGGCGAGCAGATCGTGGGCCTCCGGTTCGGTTGCGGCATCGGCCGCGCGGTGGTACGCGGCAAGCGCCGCCGGGTCGCCGATCGCGTCGAGCGACTCGGCACGCAGGCGCAGTGCCTCGCTGTGCTGCGGGTCGATTGCCAACAGCGGCTCGAGGTGGTTCAGTGCGTCGCCGAACGCAGCCAGCCGGACCGCATCGCGTGCGGCCGCGAGCAGCCAGGGTACGGTCTCGCGCGGCTTGCCGCCTTCACGCCAATGACGCGCGATGTCCGCCGGCGGCGCGTCCTGTTCGGCCAGGAGCGCGGCGATGCGACGATGCATCTGCGCCCGACGGTGTGGCGCTACCTGGTCTGCCAGCGCCTGGCGGACGAGGTCGTGGCGGAACCGGTAGCGGCTGCCGGCCGGTACCAGCACGCCTTCGTTCAGGGCCGCGTCAAGGGACAACATCGCCGAGGCCTGGGCCGCATCGGCCAGCGCCTCGATCGTGGCGAGGTCGAAGGTGTCGCCGCCAAGTGCCAGCCACTTCAGCAGCGCCAGCGCCTCGTCGGCCACGTCGCACAGGCGCGCCAGCACGGCCTCGGCAGTGCTCACCGGCAAGCGTCCATCGCGCGCCGATGCCGCGCAGCGCGCCAGCTCGATGACTGCGAACGGGTTGCCCGCGGCGGCGTGCACCACTCGCGCAACGACGTCGGCCTCCAGTGGCACGGTCGCCGCCTGCAGCGCCAGGCGGCGGCACTCGTCGTCATCCAGCGGATCGAGGTCTATAGCCTGCAGTGCCTCGGCCGCCTGCAGGCGGGCCAGACCCCGCGCCAGCGGGGTGCCTGGCGCCGGCGGTCGAACGCCGAGCAGCACGGACAACGGAGCGCCGCTCATCGCCAGCTGCAGCAGCACATCGACATCGGCATCACCGGCGAGGTGCGCGTCGTCGACTTGCAGCAGCACGTCGGCACCGCCGGCCGCGGCCAGCAGCAGGCGCCGGATCGCGCCGACGACCTGATGCCGGCCGAGCGGACCGGGCAACGGCCTGGCGGGCCCCGCCAACGGGCTGAGCACACCCAGGACATTGCGCGCACTCTCGCCGATGCGGTCGAGCGGCGCGCGATCTTCGAGCAGTACGCGCTCGACGATGGCCATGACGACGGCGTAGGCGCGGCTAGAGCCGGTCGCCTGCACGCGCAGCACGGTCCAGCCGCGGTCGGCGGCCTGGGCTGCGATCTCGCGGCCGAGTGCGCTCTTGCCTATGCCGGGCGGACCCCGCAACACGATGCCGCCGGGTCGAACGTCCGGCCCCAGGCCGAGCCAGGCCATGGCCTGTGCGATCGGCAGCGCGCGGCCGACGAAGGCCGGACCGCTCGACTGCAGGCCGGTCACGCAGCGCTCGTAGAGGGCATCGGTCTGTGGGTCCGGCGACACCCCGAGCGTTTCTTGCAGGGCCTCGCGCAGATGCGCATACCAGCGCAGTGCCGCGGCACGGTTGCCGGCTTCGAGCTCGCGCTGCATCAGCGCACGGTGGGCGGGCTCGTCCGTCGGCTCGATCCGGGCCAACTGCTCCCAATGGCCGGCAACCCGAAGGAGCTCGACGTGGCGAGCGTGCAGGCGCTCACGCGTCGCCACGGTCCAGGCTTCGTAGCGCGAACCCGGCAGCAGGTCACCACCGTAACCGTGGGCGGCCTCGGCGCAGGCGGCGGCGTCGTGGCGGCCGAGCGCGGCGTCGGCGCTGCGTTCGAAGTCCTCGGCATCGACCTGCGTCGGCCGTTCCGGCCACAGCAGCACCTCGCCAGCCTGCAGGACGACGGCATCGTGACGGCCGAGCGCGTGGCGTGCATGGTGGGCCGCCTTGCGCAGGTTGGCGCTGCCGGGGTCGGGCTCGAGTTGCGGCCAGAGCGCGTCGATGACCTGGTCGCGCGTCAGGCGTCGTTGCGGCTGCAGGCTCAGCAACTGCACCAGATGCGTGGCGCGCAGGCTGGGCCAGCGGTCCGGCGCCAGCTCCGCGCCGTCGATGCGCACGCTGAAGCCGCCGAGCAGCCGGACTTCGAGCTTCGGCAGCGGTGCGCCGAACGGGTCGAGCTTGACGGGTTCCGTGGGTTCCATCCGGGCAGTGTGCCCTCCCCCCGGCAATGCCAGCAACCCCTCGCAGACCCGGGAACGATTCAGGAACGCCGGGCCGGCATCGTCAGGACAGCCGGATCTTCCGGTGCCACCAACCGCAAGGAGACACCATGCAAACCCGCCTCCCACCCACCCCTACCCCTCATCACCACATGGAGATATCACCGCCGATGCGAGCGGTTGCAGGAGCCCCGCTCGCGGGCATCGAACGGATCATGGCCGATGCCCTCGACGCCTTCTCCCGCAACCCGCCGGGCACGCCTGCCGACCCGGGCGCGATCGAGTACGCGTCGTGGCTGCGACTGCTGCACCGCACGGCGCCCTGAGCCGCTCCCACCCGACCAAACCCACGAGGAGAACCCAGATGAATGCAACGACGACGACGACTTCGCTCTATGACAGGCTCGGCGGGCACGATGGCATCGCCCGCATCACCCGGACCCTGATCGCCAATCACATGGCCAATCCGCTGGTGAGCAGCCGCTGGTCGGCGAGCGACATGCCGCAGGTCGAGAAGCGCTCGATCGAGTTCATCTGCGCCGGCGCCGGCGGACCCGAGACCTACACCGGCAAGGACATGCTCGCCACACACAAGGGCATGAACATCAGCGAGCAGGAGTTCGTGGTCGTCATCGACGACGCGATGGCCGCGCTCACAACCCACGAGGTCGACGCGGCCACGCGCAACGAGGTGCTGGCGATGCTCTGGTCGCTGAAGGGCGACGTGGTGCGCAGCTGAGGGATACGCGGCCCGGCGGCAGGGCCCACCTGTGACGACGATCGGCACGACCGGTTCGCCGCCGGCCCCCCTCCGCCCGAATGACAGCCAGCCAGCCTGCTAGCGCCAGGCGCCAGGCGCCTGGCGGCGGCGCCGGCGCCGGCACGCGCGTGCTCAGGGTGAGCTAAGTCTCGGCGGCCAATCTGTCGGCAGCGCAAAGTTCTGCGCGCAACCGATGGAAGACTCACCATGAATCGAAACACCCCCACCGCGGCCCTCTTCGCCGCACTGATCACCGCGGCAGCCGGCGCCCATGCCGCACCCTCACCCGCCAACGATGCTGCGCTCATCGCCAACGCGAAAGTTCCGATGGCCCAGGCCATTGCCGCGGCAGAAGCCCACGTCGGCGGCAAAGCGTCGAAGGCCGAATACGAACGGACGCGTGCCGGCTGGGCCTACGACGTCGAAGTCGTCAAGGGCGACAAGGTCTTCGATGTGCGCATCGATGCCACCAGCGGCACGGTCGTCTCGATGAACGAGGACAAGGCCGACCGCGACGACGATCACGACGAACGCGACTGAGTGCCGCTCCGGGGGACGGCGCACGTCCCCCATTCACACGACAAACAAGGAGGCACCCATGCATGCTCCCTCGCGGGCGGCGTCGGCGATGCTGAACAAGGTTCCCGCCGTCACGCTGATCTTCTGGATCATCAAGATCATGGCCACGACGGTCGGCGAAACCGCAGCGGACTTCCTCAACACGAACCTCCATCTGGGCTTGACCGGAACATCGCTGGTGGTCGGTCTGCTGCTCCTCGGTGCCCTGCTTGCCCAGTTGACCGCGCGCCGCTACACCGCCGGACGCTACTGGGTGACGGTCGTGCTGTTGAGCATCTTCGGAACCCTGTTGACCGACAACCTGGTCGACAACCTGGGCGTGTCGCTCGTCACCGCCTCCAGCGTGTTCGGCGCGGCGCTGGTCGTCACGTTCATGTCGTGGTACGCGGTGGAGAGGAGCCTTTCGATCCACACGATCACGACGCGGCGGCGCGAGCTCTTCTACTGGGCGGCGATCCTGTTCACCTTCGCGCTCGGTACCGCCGCAGGCGACCTTGCCGCCGAAGGCCTGCAACTCGGGTATGCCTCGGCCGCATTGCTCTACGGCGGCGCGATCGCCGCGGTGGCCGTCGCGTTCTACGCGTTCAAGGCGAATGCGGTCGCTGCCTTCTGGGTCGCGTATGTACTGACGCGCCCGTTCGGCGCATCGTGTGGCGACTGGCTGTCGCAGCCTGCCACCAACGGCGGCCTGGGCTTCGGCACCGTCGGCACCAGTGCGTTGTTCCTGTTCGTGATCCTGGGACTCGTCGTCCACCTCAGCGTCCGCGCATCGAGGCTCGCCAGGAAGCCGACATGACGACATCGAGCTGCCAAAGGGGCGAGCGCGCCGGCGCCGCCAGGCCCGGCGCATGTGCTCCGCGTCATACTCGGTTCATGTCGGACCTGCCCGGGAATGTCACGGCCGTGCCGCGCGCAGGCATCGGGCCCTGAACGACGGTCGGGTTGAGAAGGTCGGGTGACTGGGAGCGGCGCGATGAGGGTATTGCTGGTCGAAGACGACCCCATGATCGGCGCGACCGTCGAGCAGGCGTTGAACGATGCCGAGTACGCGGTCGACTGGGTGCGCGACGGTGCCTCGGCCCTGCATGCCTCGCGGACGCAGGCCTACGGGTTGGTCCTGCTCGACCTGGGGCTGCCCCAGGTGGACGGGGCGGCCGTCCTGCAGGCGCTGCGCAGCGGCGACAACCCGGTTCCTGTGCTGGTGATCACGGCGCGCGATGGTGTCGACGAGCGCATCCGCGCTCTCGACAGCGGCGCAGACGACTACCTGATCAAGCCCTTCGAGCTGGGCGAACTGCTGGCAAGGATGCGCGCGGTTGCCCGCCGACAAGGTGGAACCGGCGGCCCGGTGCTGACCAACGGCCCGCTGACGCTGGACCCCGCGACCAGGAACGCCAGCGTGAATGGTGCGGCGGTGCTGCTGTCGGGCCGCGAGTTCGCCTTGCTGCAGGCGTTGCTGATCCGTCCCGGCGCGATCCTGTCGCGCAGCGAGCTCGAGGATCGTCTCTACGGCTGGGGCAACGAGGTCGAGAGCAACGCCGTCGAAGTCGTGCTTCACGGCCTGCGCAAGAAGGTGGGCAGTGCCGCCATCAAGAACGTGCGCGGGGTCGGCTGGATGGTCGCGAAGGCCACATGACCGCTTCCCTGCAATTCAGGCTGTCGGTCTGGCTTGCGCTGGTCATCGTCGGCACTGCGGTCGCTGCCGGCGCTGTGTCGTTCGTGCTGGCCTACCAGGAGGCGATCGAGCTGCAGGACGACCAGCTGCGGCAGACCGCCGCCGTTGTCGACGCCCGCTCCGTCGGCCCGTCGCAGGCCACGCCAGTGGATACCGACATCGAGGCCCGCATGCGGGTCCTGCTCGTGGCCCCCGCCACGGCCGCGACGACGCCCGCGGAGGCGTTCCCGGCGGCCGTCGTCGACGGCATTCAGACGGTCCGCTGGAACGGCGCTTCCTGGCGCGCCTTCGTCAAGCCGCTGGCAACCGGGGAGCGCATCGCCGTCGCCCAGCGGACGGCACTGCGCGACGAGATCGCGCGCGACAGCGCCCTGCACACGCTGGCCCCGATCCTGTTCTTGATGCCGATCCTGCTGTTGCTGGTCCATGCCATCGTTCGCAGGACATTCGCGCCGCTGAAGCGGCTGGCCGCCGAGGTGGACCGACGCGGCGATCATGCAGCGGAGCCGTTGACGACCCGCGCCGTGCCGGCCGAGGTTCGCCCCTTCATCGACGCCATCGAGCGACTGCTGCTGCGGCTGGCGCGATCGGCGGCCCTGCAGCGCCGCTTCGTGGCGGACGCAGCGCACGAACTGCGTTCACCGCTGACGGCCCTCTCGCTGCAAGCGCAGCAGCTGGAGGCCGTGGACATGTCGAGCGCTGCGCGCCAGCGCCTGGGCGCCTTGCGCGGCGGCATCCAGCGCAGCTGCGAGTTGCTCGAACAGATGTTGAACCTGGCCCGCGCGCAGCAGCCGGCGCAAGCCGCCGGCATCACCGTGTCGCTGCGACAGATCCTGCGTCAGGTGCTCGAGGATCTGATGCCCCTGGCCGACGCGAAGGACATCGACCTCGGGGTGGAGGGCGAGAACGACGCCCGGGTGCTTGCTCACGAAGCGGACCTCGTGGCGCTGGTGCGAAACCTGGTCGAAAACGCCATCCGCTATTCCCCGCCTGGAGGTCGGATCGATTTGCGGATCCTCGCCGGCGAAGCAAGCGCCATCCTGCAGATCGACGACTCCGGCCCCGGGATTGCGGAGCAGGAGCGCGACCGGGTCTTCGACCCCTTCTACCGGCTCGCGGGCAGCGGCACGACCGGCTCCGGCCTGGGCTT
>JBDSZM010000406.1:0-3603 GCA_039925165.1 Burkholderiaceae bacterium | reverse complement strand
ACCACCACCGCCTCGGCGGCGTCGCGCGCCAAGGTGCGCGAGGTCGCGACCACCGCCGCCACCGCCTCGCCGACGAAGCGCGCCCGCTCGTGGGCCAGCGCGCGGCGCGGCGGCGTGACGGTGGTCTTGCCGTCGGCGCGTTTGAACATCGGGTTGGTCGGGATCGGCTGGACCCCGGCCGCCGCCAGCTCGGCGCCGGTGTAGACCGCCAGCACGCCGGGCAGGGCCCGCGCCGCCGCGGTGTCGATGCCGAGGATGCGTGCGTGGGCATAGGGCGAGCGCACGAAGGCGAGGTAGGTCTGGCCGTCGACCGGGACGTTGTCGGTGAAGCGGCCCTGCCCGGTGAGCAGCGCGGGGTCTTCGATACGATGCACCGCCTGGCCGCTGCCGAATCGGTTCGGGACGCCGGCGGCATCGGCGCTGGCTTGCGGAGACGAGCTCATGGGGAAATCCTCGGTGGTTCGGGCGGCCGATCGGTGAATGATCGTAATCCGAAGGAGACGACGCATGAATCCAGCGACCCGGTACGAAACGCGTGGCACGGTGGCCGTGATCCGGCTCGACCACCCGCCGGTCAACGGCCTCGGGTCGGCGCTGCGCAGCGCGATCCTGGCCGATCTCGACCGTGCCCTGGCCAATCCGGCGGTGGCCGCCATCGTGCTGATCGGCTCGGACCGCGCGTTCTCGGGCGGTGCCGACGTGCGCGAGTTCGGCACCCCGCTGGCGGCCCGCGCACCGATCCTCGGCAGCGTGATCGAGGCGCTGGAGAACGCCAGCAAGCCGGTCGTCGCGGCGATCGGAGGGCTGGCGCTCGGCGGCGGCCTCGAACTGGCGATGGGCTGCCACTACCGCGTCGCCGCGCCGGCCGCGCAACTCGGCCTGCCCGAGGTCAAGCTCGGCCTGCTGCCCGGCGCCGGCGGCACCCAACGCCTGCCGCGGCTGATCGGCCTGGAGCCCGCGCTCAACATGATTGTGTCGGGCGAGCCGGTGGCGGCGTCCAAATTCGCCGGCACCGGCCTGATCGACGCGGTGATCGACGGCGACCTGCTGGCCGGGGCAGTGGCGTATGCCGAGCAGTTGGTCGCCGAGCGCAAGCCCTTGCGCCGCGCACGCGACCTCAAGGTGCGGCACCCCAACGCAGCGGCCTTCCTGCAGTTCGCGCGCAACACGGTGGGCGCGGCCGCCAAGGCCTTTCCGGCGCCGCTCAAGTGCGTCGAGGCGGTCGCGGCGTCGATCACGTTGCCCTTCGATGCCGGTCTGGCGAAGGAGCGCGAGCTCTTCCTCGGCCTGATGGCGACGCCCGAATCGCGCGCCCTGCGCCATGTCTTCGCCGCCGAGCGGGCGGCGGCGAAGATCGACGTGCCCGAGGGCACGACCGCGCGGCCGTTGAACAAGGTCGGCGTGATCGGCGCCGGCACGATGGGCGGTGGCATCGCGATGAGCCTGGCCAACGCCGGCGTCGCGGTCGTGCTGCTCGAAGCGAAGCAGGAGGCGCTCGACAAGGGCCTCGCGACGATCCGCAAGAACTACGAGGGTTCGCTGAAGAAGGGCAGGCTCACCCAGTCCAAGCTCGACGAAAGGATGGCGCTCATCACGCCGACGCTGACCTACGACGCCTTTGCCGATGTCGACCTGGCGGTCGAAGCGGTGTTCGAGAGCATGGAGGTCAAGCAGCAGGTGTTCAGCGCCCTCGACGCGGTGATGAAACCGGGTGCGATCCTCGCCTCCAACACGTCGGCGCTCGACCTCGACGCGATCGCCGCTTTCACGAAACGGCCACAGGATGTGGTCGGCCTGCATTTTTTCAGCCCCGCCAACGTGATGCGCTTGCTCGAGGTGGTGCGCGGCACCAACACGGCGCCCGACGTTCTGGCCACCGCGATGGCGCTGGCTAAGAAGATCAAGAAGATCGCAGTCGTCTCGGGCGTGTGCGACGGCTTCATCGGCAACCGCATCCTGGCGCGCTACGGCATGGCCGCCAACGACGTGCTGAACCGCGGCGCGAGCCCGCAGCAGATCGACGCCGCGCTGCAGAAATTCGGCTTCGCGATGGGTATCTTCCGGGTCGGCGACCTGGCCGGCCTGGACATCGGCTGGGCCGGTCGCAAGCGCCGCGCCGCCGCCGAACCGCAGAAGGATTTCAGCGTCTTCGCCGACCGGCTGTGCGAGGCCGGCCGCTACGGCCAGAAGACCGGCGCCGGCTGGTACCGCTACGAGGCGGGCCAGCGGGAGCCGATCCCCGACCCCGCGGTGGAGGAGATGCTCGCGAAATACCGCGTCGAGCGCGGCCACACCGCACCGCGCCCCTTCACCGACGCCGACATCGTCGAGCGCTGCATCTATGCGATGGTCAACGAGGGCGCACGCATCCTCGAGGAAGGCATCGCGCAGCGCGCCTCTGACATTGACATCGTCTACCTCAACGGCTACGGCTTCCCGCTGCACCGCGGCGGGCCGATGCTGTACGCCGATCAGGTCGGCCTGCCGAACGTGGTGCGGGCGCTGCGCCGAATCGCCGCCGAGCCAGGCGCCGATGCGGCGTTCTGGAGCCCGGCGCCGCTGTTGCAGCGCCTGGCCGACGAAGGCAAGTCCTTCAATTGACCGGCTGCAACGGACGAGCACGATGAGCACCGAGAACCTGGACCAATTCACCGGCACCAAGCCGGTCTCGCCGCAGCATGCGTTCGACGTCGAGCGGCTGGCGGCCTACCTGCGCGAGCACGTCGACGGCTACGAGGGCCCGCTCGTGGTCGAGCAGTTCAAGGGCGGGCAGTCGAACCCGACCTTCAAGCTGACGGCCGGTGCCAAGGCCTACGTGCTGCGCCGCAAGCCGCCGGGCGTGCTGCTGCCGTCGGCGCACGCGGTCGACCGCGAGTACCGCGTCATCAGCGCCCTGGCCGGCACCGACGTGCCGGTGGCGCGCACTTACGTGCTGTGCGAGGACGACAATGTCATCGGCACCGCGTTCTACGTGATGGACTGCGTCGACGGCCGGGTGCTGTGGGACCCGGCCCTGCCGGGCATGACGCCGCGCGAGCGCGCCGGCATCTACGACGCGCTGAACCAGGTGATCGCGGCGCTGCACCGCATCGACCCGACCAAGGTGGGACTGGCCGATTACGGCCGGCCCGGCCAGTACATCCAGCGCCAGGTCGCGCGCTGGAGCAAGCAATACCGCGCCGCCGAGACGCAGACCATCGCGGCCGCCGACCGCCTGATGGAGTGGCTGCCGCTGCACGTGCCGGCCGGCGACGAGACGGCGATCGTGCACGGCGACTACCGGCTCGACAACGTGATCTTCCACCCGACCGAGCCGCGCATCCTGGCGGTGCTCGACTGGGAGCTGTCGACCCTCGGCCATCCGCTGGTCGACTTTGCGTACCACTGCATGACCTGGCGGATGGCCGGCGCGGGTTCTCGCGGGCTCGGCGACGTCGACCTGGCCGCGCTCGGCATCCCGAGCGAGGCCGAGTACGTGCAGGCCTACATGACACGCACCGGCCGCAGCGCGGCGGTCAGCCCTGCCGACTGGGACTACTACCTCGTCTTCAACATGTTCCGCCTCGCCAGCATCTTGCAGGGCATCGCTAAGCGCGCCGAGCA
>JBDSZM010000405.1:0-3969 GCA_039925165.1 Burkholderiaceae bacterium | reverse complement strand
GACAGCACCCGCAGCACCATCATCTCGAGCGCCACGATGTCGACCTCGAGCCGGGCGATCTCGTCGCGAAAGCGCAGGTCGTCGTAGACATGTTCCTGCTTCGCGATGCGCTTGAGCCGCTCGAGTTCGCGCTTGGCGCGGTTCACGTCGGCGATGTTGGTGCGTTCGTGGGAGAGCAGGTACTTGGCGTAGGTCCAGCCCTTGTTCTCCTCGCCCACCAAGTTGTCGGCCGGCACCTCGACGTTGTCGAAGAAGACCTCGTTGACCTCGGGCTCGCCGTCCATCAACAGGGTCGGGCGCACGGTGACGCCGGGGCTCTTCATGTCGATCAACAGGAAGCTGATGCCGGTCTGCGGCTTGCCTTCGGTGCTGGTGCGCACCAGGCAGAAGATCCAGTCGCCGTGCTGGCCGAGCGTGGTCCACGCCTTCTGGCCGTTGACGATGTAGTAGTCGCCGCGGCGTTCGGCGCGGGTCTTGACCGAGGCCAGGTCCGAGCCCGAGCCCGGCTCGCTGTAGCCCTGGCTCCACCAGACCTCGCCGCTCATGATCCCGGGCAGATGCCGCCGCTGCTGCTCGGGCGAGCCGAACGCCATGATGACCGGTGCGACCATCACCGGCCCGAACGGCACCACCCGCGGCGCACCGGCGAGGGCGGTCTCTTCCTCGAACAGATGGCGCTGGATCGCATTCCAGCCCGGCCCGCCGAACTGCTTCGGCCAGGCCCAGCCGTGCCAGCCTTCCTTGCCCAGGATGCGGGCCCAGCGTTGCATGTCGTCCTTGGTCAGGCGGATCGAGTTGTGGACCTTGCGGCTGATCTCGGGCGGCAGGTTCTTGGCCACCCAGTCGCGGATCTGCAATCGGAACGCTTGTTCCTCGGGCGTGAAGTTCAGGTCCATCGCGGCGCCTCCGAGCGTGCTGTGACAGGGTCAGGCGGGGGTTTTAGCACGATCGTGCCACCGGCCCGCGGCCCCGGCCATGCCCGCGGGCGCCAGGATAATCAGGCGGGTGGACACCCCCGGCGCCGCCCCCAGCTTTCGCGCCACGGTCGCTGCGCTGGCGCTCGGTCAACTGGTGTGCTGGGCGGCGTTGTACTACGCCTTCTCGTCGTTCGTGCTGCCGATGCAGCGCGAGCTCGGCTGGAATTCGCCCCAGACCATGTCGGCCTTCACCCTCGGTCTGGCCATGTGGGGGGCGGCCACCTACGCCGTCGGCGCTGCCATCGACCGCGATCGAGGGCGCGCGGTGCTGACCGGCGGAGCGCTGCTGGCCGGCGGCGGTTTCCTGCTGTGGTCGGTGGCGCACAGCCTGCTGGTGCTGCACCTGGCCTGGGCGCTGATGGGCGTGGCGATGGCGATGACGCTCTACGACCCGGTCTTCAGCGTGCTGACGCGGCGCTACGCCGATCGCTATCGCGAAGGCATCACCGCGCTCACGCTGGTCGGCGGGTTCGCCAGCACCTTGTCGTTTCCGGCCGTCGCGTGGCTGATCCAGTGGCTCGAATGGCGGCCGGCCTTGCAGGTGATCGGCCTCGTCCTGATCGTCGTGATCGCGCCGCTGCATGCGTGGGCATTGCGCGGCGCCGGGCCGCAGCGTCCGGTGGGGTCGCTCGACGCGGCCGTCGACCACGCGACGCTCGAACAGGCGCTGCGCACGCCGAGCTTCTGGTTCCTGAGCGCGACCTTTGCGCTCTACTACTTCGCCGGTTCGGCGGTCTTCGCGCACCTCATGCCGGCGCTCGCGGCCAAGGGCCTGAGCACCGCGCAGGCGTTGGCCATCGTGGTCTGGTTCGGCCCGGCGCAGGTGGTGGGACGGTTGGTGTACCTCGGCTTCGGCCGGCACTGGCAACCGCACACGCTGGGGCTGGCGGTGCTGGCCGGCCTGCCGATCGCGCTGGCGATCTTTGCCCTGGCCGACCCGAGCGCGGCGCTGCTGGTCTTTGCGCTGCTGTTCGGCATCTCCAACGGGCTGGTGACCATCGTGCGCGGCAGCATCGTGCCGGCGTATTTCGGGCGCGCGCACGTCGGGCGCATCAGCGGCAGCATGGGCGCGATCGCGCTGCTGGCGCGCGCCGGTGCGCCGCTGCTCACGGCCTGGCTGCTGGTCGGGCTGGGTGGCTACCGGGCGATGCTGCTGGGCCTGGCCGCAGCAGGTGTGCTGGCGCTGCTGGCCTTTGCCCTGGCGGGCCGTCCGCCGCCGAGGGACCTGCGTGCCGAAGGCGTCAGTAGCGCCTGACCAGGGTCATGGTGTCGTTCTCGCGCGTCATCTGGAAGCGCGCCAGGAAGCTGTTGCCGAGCAGGATCTGCTCCATCTGCATCGGCACCACTGTGGCCTCGACATCGAACACCTGCACGTCGCCGATGCGCACGCTCGCCAACCGTGCGCGGTGCACCGGCACCGGGCCGTTGGCGGTCTGCGCCATGCCGCGCTGACCATCGCGATAGCGCACGCCCAGCCGGTCGGCTTCGGACTGGCTCAGCGCGATGAAGGTGGCACCGGTATCGACCAGAAACACGACCGGCTGGCCATTGATGCTGCCGGCGCTGGAGAAATGGCCACCGCTGCCTGCGGTCATGACGATCTGGTGGCCATTGCTTGCGCCGGCGCTGGCGGACGGGTCGAGCTTGAGCTGCGCGCCGCCGAGCCGCAGCGTGGTGCGGCGGTTCGCGACCTCGACCTCGGCCGCGTCGTTGGAGACGGCGAGCAGCTTGACGCCGGCGATGCTCGCGCCGCGGCTCAGGGTCCGCGGCACGCCGTCGATGACCAGCACCGCCTTGTCGCCGAGGGTGCCGCCGAGGGTCACGGTCTGCGCCGCGGCGTGGCCGAGTGCGGCGCACAGCAAGCCGGTGCCGAGCGCGCGCAGGACCCGCCCGGCACGCCGCGCCATCGCACTCAATCGCGGAAGTTGTTGAACGACAGCGGGACGTCGGCCACGTCCTTGCGCAGCAGCGCCATCGCCGCCTGCAACTCGTCGCGCTTGGCACCGGTGACGCGCACCGTATCGCCCTGGATCGCGGCCTGCACCTTCAGCTTGCTCTGCTTGACGAGCGTCTGGATCTTCTTCGCGGTCTCGCCGTCGATGCCGCTCTTGACGACGAGCGGCTGCTTGACCTTGTCGCCACCGATCTTCTCGATCTTCGCGCTGCGGTCAAGGAAACGGATGTCGACGCTGCGCTTGGTGAGCTTGGCGATCAGGATGTCGAGCACCTGGCCGATCTGGAAATCGCTGTCGGCCCAGACCGTCAGTTCCTTTTCCTTCAGCTCGACCCTGGCCGACGAGCCCTTGAAGTCGAAGCGGGTGCCGATCTCCTTGGCGGTCTGATCGACCGCGTTGCGGACCTCGACCAGATTGGGTTCCAGGACGGCGTCGAAGCTGGGCATGGGTCGTGGGTTCGAAAGGCTGAGGCCGGGGCCCCGATGGGAGAAAATTCTGCCATGCAAATCGAGACGGGGGTCAGCCTCAAACCCTACAACAGCTTCGGCCTCCCGGCGGTCGCAGGCACGCTGGTGCGCATCGAAAGCGATGCCGACGTGCGCGCGGTGGTCGACCACCCGCGCCTCGGCCTGGCGCCCAAGTTCGTGCTGGGCGGCGGCAGCAACATCGTGCTGACACGCGACATGCCTCAGGTGGTGCTGAAGGTCGAGGTGCGCGGCCGGCGGGTCGTGCAGGAAACGGCTGACGCCTGGATCGTCGAGGCCGGGGCCGGGGAGAACTGGCACGAGGTCGTGGCCTGGACCCTGGCGCACGGCATGCCGGGGCTCGAGAACCTGGCGCTCATCCCGGGCAGCGTGGGCGCCTCACCGGTGCAGAACATCGGCGCCTACGGGGTCGAGTTGCAGGACCGCTTCGAGTCGCTCGACGCGGTCGACCTGCGCACCGGGCGCGGCTACACGCTGGCCAGCGAGATGTGCGAGTTCGGCTACCGCGACAGCGTCTTCAAGCACTCGCTGGCGGGCCGGGCCGTCATCACG
>JBDSZM010000404.1:0-3819 GCA_039925165.1 Burkholderiaceae bacterium | reverse complement strand
ATGGTCTTCTGGACCTCGAAGAACTTTTGCGAGTAGATGTTCGACCAGGTGTTCTCCTGTCCGTCGACCACCCCGGTCTGCAACGCCTGGTAGACCTCGCTGAAGGCCATCTTCTGCGGGTTGGCGTCGAGCGCGCGGAACTGCGCCTCCAGCACGTCGGACGACTGGATCCGGAATTTCAGACCTTTCACGTCCTCGGGCCGCTTGAGCACCTCCTTGGAGGTCGACAACTGCTTCAGGCCGTTGTGCCAGTAGCCGAGTCCGACCAGGCCGCGGTTCTTCATCGTGGTCAGCAAATCCTGTCCCTGGGGACCGGCCTGGAACCGGTCGACCGCCTCGATGTCGTCGAACAGGAAGGGCAGGTCAAACACCTGGATCTTCTTGGTGTAGCGGTCGAACTTGGACAGCGACGGCGCGATGAACTGGACGTCGCCCAGCAGCAACGCCTCGAGCTCCTTCGCGTCGCCGAAGAGCTGCGAGCTGGGGAAGACCTGGACCGTGACCTTGCCCGGCAGCAGTTTCTCGGCCACTTCCTTGAACTTGAGCGCACCCTGGCCCTTCGGGGTCTGCTCGGCGACGACGTGGCTGAACTTGACAACGATGGGCTGCGCCTGGGCGCTGCCGATGCAGCTGAAGGCCAGCAAGGTGGCGAGGGCGAACAGTCTCTTCATGGTGGGCGTCCTTTGGGAAAACGCGGCGGGCAATCCGGGATCGGGCCGGCCAGCGACACGGCCGGTCGGACCATCACACGGAAGGTGGGTTCCGCGGGCTGGGGAAAACGATTGGCGGGTTTTCCTGAATGACAGCGGCAACGGTGCGTGGCGGCCCCCGGCCGGCCGCCCTTCAGCCCCCGCCTACCAAGCCGTTTCGAATCGCGTACACCGTCAATTCGGAGTTGTTCGTCAGGCCCAGCTTCTCGAGCACACGGGCCCGGTAGACGCTCACGGTCTTGGGGCTCAGCGTGAGCTGTTCGGCGATGTCGGACAGGCGCTTGCCGGAGGCGATCATGGTCAGGGTCTGCATCTCGCGGTCGGACAGCTTCTCGTGCGGGTTCTGGGTCGACGGCGTGGTGAGGCTCTCGACCAGCATCTGCGCGATCTCGGGCGTCACGTACTTGCGGCCCTGGCCGACCGTGCGCACCGCGGCGACGATCAGCGCCGGGTCGCCGCCCTTGTTGACGTAGCCGTAGGCGCCGGCGCGCAAGGCGCGGATCGCGTACTGGTCTTCGGGGTACATCGAGACCACCAGCACGCGCATCGTGGTGCCCTCGTCCTTCAGCACGTGCAGGACGTCGAGGCCGCTGCGGCCGGGCAGGTTGATGTCGAGCACCAGCACATCGGCACGGGTGTCGCGCATCAGCACGCGCAACTCGCCGTAGTCGCCGGCCTCGCCGACGACCTCGATGTCGGGCGCGTCGCACAGGGTGTCGCGGATGCCGCGCCGGATCAGCGCGTGGTCGTCGCACAGGATGACTTTGATCATGGCCCTCGGAGCCGGCGGGCTCGTGACATCAGAGGCTGCCCCAGACGCTCGGATCGCCGGCGGTGCGCTGGGGCATCGTCGGCGGCGCGGGCTCGACCGGCGCATCCAGCGGCACCGACAGGATCAGGGTTGTACCACCCTCGCCGCTCGACAGATCGACCCAGCCGCCGACCGTGCCGGCGCGCTCGTGCAGGCCGCGGATGCCGAACGAGCGGGCCTTGGCCAGATCCTCGCTCGACAGGCCACGACCGTTGTCGCTGACCTCGAGCGACAGCACCCCGCCGGCCAGCGACAGGTCGATCTGGACCCGGCTCGCCTGCGCGTGCTTGGTGATGTTGGTCAGCGCCTCCTGGGCGGTCCGGTAGGCGACCAGCGGCACCCCCGCCGGCAGCTCGGCCAGCTGTGCCGGCAGGCGCAGTTCGCAGGCCACGCCGGTGCGCTTCTCGAAGCGCTGGCCGATCCACTGCAGCGCCGCCAGCAGCCCCTGCTCCAAGATCGCCGGGCGCAGGTTGTGCATGATCCGCTTGCTCGAATCGAGCGCCAGCGTCAGCGTCTCGAGCGCGCTGTTGACGCGCCCCAGCACCTGCGGCGACTGGCTGTGGCGCGCGATCCAGGCCAGGTCGAAGTTGAGGGCCGTGAGCGCGCCGCCGACGTCGTCGTGGATCTCGCGCGCAATCGACGCGCGCTCGTGCTCGATGCTCGTCTGCAGGTGCTGCGCCAGTTCGCGCAGGCGCTGCTTCGACTCGCCGAGCTCGAAGTCGGCGCGCTGCCGGGCGCGCCGTGTCTCGCTCGCCTCGATTGCCTGCAGCAGCGCCGGCACCAGCCGCGCCAGGTGGCTCTTGAGCAGGTAGTCGCTGGCGCCGTTGCGCATCGCCTCGACCGCGGTGTCCTCGCCGATCTCGCCCGAGACCAGGATGAACGGCAGGTCGTGCCCGCCCGCCTTGAGCAGGTCGAGCGCGACCAGCCCCGAGAAGCCGGGCAGGTTGTAGTCGGAGATCACGACGTCCCACGGCTGCTTGAGCGCGGCCAGGAACTCCGCCTCGGAGTCGATGCGCCGGACCTGCGCGCGCAGGCCCTCGCGGCGCAGGTGCGCCAGCAGCAGCTCGTGGTCGAGCGGCGAGTCCTCGAGGTGCAGGATGCGCAGGGCGGCGCGTTGCGGCGCGGGCGACGATAGCGTGGTCATCGATCCAGTATGCCCGGCGCCATCGGCGGCCAGACGCGGCGGCCTGCTCGATCGACCTACTCGGCCGCGGCGCTGCGCAGCGTCTCGACCACCGGTCGGCGCAGCACCTCGCGCAGGCCCCACCAGCCGGCCGCCAGCGCCAGCAGGGCGCCGGTCGCGCCGCCGGCCAGCGGCACCCACGCCGACGGCTTCCAGTCGAACTCGAACGCATAGCGGGCGAGGGCCCAGCCGACCACGATCGCCGCCAGCGAGGCCAGCACGCCGGCCAGCGCGCCGACCCCCAACAGTTCGGCGCGCTGCACCTGCGCCAGCAGCCGGCCGCTGGCGCCGAGCGCTCGCATCACCGCGAACTCGCGCGCGCGCTGCTCGCGGGTCGCGGTGACGGCGGCAAACAGCACCACCAGCCCGGCCGCGAGCGTGAAGCCGAACAGGAATTCGACCGCCCGCACCACCTGGTCGAGCACCGCCTGGATCTGCGCGATCGAGGCCGAGACGTCGATGCTGGTGATGTTGGGGAAGTCGCGGCTGAGCGCGTTGTCGAAGCCGGCCGAAGCCGCGGCGGCAACGGCACCGGCCGCGGCTGGCGGCGCGCGAAAGGCAGCGATGTAGCTGACCGGCACGTCGGCCATCGCGGCGGTCGGGAACATGACGAAGAAGTTGACCCGCATCGAACCCCAGTCGACCTTGCGCAGGCTGGTGATGCGGCCCTCGGCCGTCGTGCCGGCGACGTCGAAGCGCAAGCGGTCGCCGAGCACCAGGCCGAGCGTCTTGGCCAGGCCCTCCTCGACGCTCAGGCCGCCGGCCTCGTTGTCGGTCCATCGACCGGCGCTGACGATGTTGTGCGGCGGCAGCGTGGCGCGGTGGCTCAAGTTGAACTCGCGCTCGGCCAGGCGCCGCGCGCGCTCGTCGGCGTAGGCCGCGGTGTCGACCGGCTTGTCGTTCACCGCGACCAGCCGGCCGCGGATCATCGGGTACCAGTCGTAGCCGCTCACGCCGGCATCGCGCAGCGCCTGCTGAAAGGCCGGGCCCTGCTCGGGCTGGACGTTGATGACGAAGCGGTTCGGCGCGTCGGGCGGCGTCGCGGCGCGCCAGCTGTCGACCAGGTCGGTGCGCAGCAGCACCAGCAGCACCAGCGCCAGCAGGCCGACGCTGAG
>JBDSZM010000403.1:0-3062 GCA_039925165.1 Burkholderiaceae bacterium | reverse complement strand
ACCGCACCCTGCACCTGCCGGTCGGCGACGGCCTGCTGGGTCGCGTGATCGACTCGCACGGCGAGCCGATGGACCGCAAGGGACCGCTCGCCCGCGTCGCCAACGAGCCGCTGGTGCGCCGGCCGATAAACGCGATGGACCGCGACCCGGTGCGCACCCCGCTCGACACCGGCGTGCGCGCGATCAACGCCATGCTGACGGTCGGCCGCGGCCAGCGCATCGGCCTCTTCGCCGGCACCGGCGTCGGCAAGTCGGTGCTGCTGGGCATGATGGCGCGCTACACCGAGGCCGACGTGATCGTGGTCGGCCTCATCGGCGAACGTGGCCGCGAAGTCAAGGAGTTCGTCGAGGACATCCTGGGCGAATCGGGCCTGGCGCGCTCGGTCGTCGTCGCCGCGCCGGCCGATGCGCCGCCGCTGGTGCGCATGCAGGGCGCCAACTACGCGACCGCGATCGCCGAGCACTTTCGCGACCGCGGCATGAACGTGCTGCTGCTGATGGATTCGCTGACCCGCTACGCGATGGCGCAGCGCGAGATCGCCCTCGCCATCGGCGAACCCCCGGCCACCAAGGGCTATCCGCCGAGCTGCTTCGCCAAGCTGCCGCAACTGGTCGAGCGCAGTGGCAACGGCATGGCCGGCGGCGGCTCGATCACGGCCTTCTACACGGTGCTGTCCGAAGGCGACGACCAGCAGGACCCGATCGCCGATGCGGCACGCGGCATCCTCGACGGCCACATCGTGGTGTCGCGCGAGCTGGCCGAGGCCGGCCACTACCCGGCGATCGATATCGAGAAGTCGGTCTCGCTGGTGATGACGAACGTGGCGCCGAAGGAGCATGTCGACGCGGCGCGGCGCTTCCGCCAACTGCATGCACGCCATCACAAGGCGCGCGACCTGATTCAGCTCGGTGCGTATGCGCCCGGCCACGACCTCGACCTCGATACCGCGGTGCGGCTGCACCCGGCCATGACCGAGCTGCTGCAGCAAGACATGCACAGCCGCGCCGACCTGAGCGCGAGCCAGCAAGCGCTGCGCGCGCTGGTGGCGCAGGGCTGACGAAGCCCTGAACGAACCCCGGCCGCCCCCCGCACCCGCGCCCGACTCCGATTCCCCGACCCGAACCCCGAGACCGCCGCCATGACCGATCTGCAACCGCTGCTCGCCCTGCTTGGCCAGGCCGAGCGCGAACGCGATGTCTGCCTCGCGCAACGCGAACGCGCCGCCGCCGCGCACACCGCCGCCGAAGCGCAGGCCCGGCAGCTGCTCGACTACCGCAGCGATTACCAGCGTCGCTGGGGCGAGCAATTCGCGCGCACCGCGCAGATCGAGGTGGTGCGCTGTTACCAGGGCTTCGTCGAGCGCCTCACGCAGGCGGTCGACCAGCAGACCCGCACCGCCGCGCACGCCGCCGGCCTGCTCGAGCGTGCCGGCGCGACCCTGCTCGAGCACGAGCTGCGGGTCGCCTCGGTGCGCAAGCTGATCGAGCGGCGCCTGCGCGAAGCCGGGCTCGAGTCCGACCGGCGCGAGCAGAAGCAAACCGACGAATTCGCCGCCCGCTCGGCCTGGAACGCCGCGGCCGCGATGCGCTCGCTGCAAGTCGCTTGAACGGAGCCCGCCCATGAACACCCTGCCGATCGGCTCCGGCCACGCTGCTCTCGTCGCAGGCCCTGCCGCCACGCCGCCACGTTCGCGCGAGGGGGGCCACGGGCCCGGTTTCGCCGACGTGCTGAACCGCAGGCAGGCGCAGGCGCCCTCCGCCACACCGACCCCGGCTGCGCCATCGACCCGACCGGCCCATGCCGGTGCGACGGCGCGGCCGGTCGAGCGCCGCGCCGACACCAGCGGCGACGACGCCGCGGCAGCCGACGACGCGACGCTGGACGAGGCCGGCCACGACGCCGCGGACACGGCGCCGGCAGACGACGCCCGCCGCCCGGGCCGCCGGCTCGCGCTGGGCCACGCGCGTCACGCCGACGGGTCGCGCCGTGCGACGCCGGCCGGCCTCGGCCGGGCCCTCGGCCAGCACGACACGATCGACCCAGAAGCCGACGCGTTGGCCGCGTCACCCGGCCGCAAAGCCAGCGCACCCGGCACCGAACCGGTCGTCGCCGACGCCAGTCCGCCGCGTCCGACGCCCGAGACGACACCGCCCGCGGGCGGCGCCGCCGCAGACCGGTGGCGCGCCGAGAGTGCGCCGGACGGCGACCCGGCACGCATCGCCGCGCCAGGCGAGCGCCGCGCGTGGGCCGGCGACGGCCACCTCCCGACGCACGCCGCGACGCCCGCCCCCGCGGACCCACCGGCCGCCGCCGATCGCCTGCCGCAGACGGCCGACGCGGCCGCCGTCGAGGCCGCGCGCAGCCTGCCGCCGTCGAACCCGAATCCGGCCGCGCTGCTGACCGGGACCGCAGCTGCGGCAGCGGCATCGGCAGCGGCAGCGGCCAGCGTCGAGACGCGCGTCGAGCCGGAAACTTTTGCCGATGCATTAACCCGAGATACATTAGAAAACATTCAAACAATCAAGGAAATTCAGAAAAACAACGGTGCGTCAGCGTGTGAACGCTACATCATCAGCCATACCGAATCGGCTCTGAACGTCATTGAAGTTTACGGGCTGTTTACGCTCGGCGGCTGGCTTGCGGAAGATTTGAGTGTTGACATCGTGCCGCTTTTCGAGACTATCACCGACTTGCAAAATGCTCCGCAAATTATGCGCGAGCTTTATGAAATTCCTGCGTATCGGCATCATTTATCGAGACGCGGCGACGCGCAACCGATTATGCTCGGTTTTCCCGACGGCACAAAAGACGGCGGATATTTGACGGCGAATTGGAGCATTTATAAAGCGAAAGACAAACTCACGAAACTCTCCCGCGAATTCGGCATCAACGTCATCTTCTTCGACGGTCGCGGCGGACCGCCCGCACGCGGCGGCGGTAAAACTCACAAATTTTATTCTTCGATGGGCGAAAACATCGCGCACCAATCAATCGAATTAACCGTTCAGGGACAAACCGTTTCGTCAAATTTCGGCACGATTGCTTCGGCGCAATACAACAT
>JBDSZM010000402.1:0-2545 GCA_039925165.1 Burkholderiaceae bacterium | reverse complement strand
TCGACCCGCGCGACCAGCAGCACCGCCACCAGGTCGACACCGTCGCGGTGCGCACCCTCGGGCGTCGGCCGGCCGATGCCGCCTTCGGTATCGATGCGGAACTGGTGTGCCTCGACGAACCACGGTTGCAAGCCGCGCAGCTCCGACGCGGCCCGGCCGATCGCCTGCAATAGCCGACCCCAGGCGGACGAGCCGACCAGCTGCGGACGCATGGGTTCGAACCAGCGTTCGAGTCCGCCGTGCAGCGCGTTGTATTCGACCGGCTGCCAGTGCGCCCGCGGCGGCGCATCGCGCAGCGTGTCGCCATCGACCACGAAGCACGAGTGGCGGCGACGTCGGTAGTGGCCACCGTCGCGCAGATAGGCGTCGGGCGGCAGGTCGTTCCAGCTGTCTCGCCAGCCATCGAGCTCGGCCAGCGCGACGCCGGCGAGCCGGCACAGCGCCTCCGGTGCCAGCGCGGCGTGGCCGGCGTGTTCGAGGGCCGATGCGAGCGACTCGGGCGGGGTCAGAGGCGGATCCAGCAGCAGGCTCATCCCGCCATCATGCCGAGTCCGCTGAGTCATTGAATTCGGCGGTGAAGGACGCGCGAGGCGGGAACGTGCAAGGCGCGAGGCACAGCAGCTGCCCATCGGCATCGCCAGCATTAGGAATGCCGCAGTGCGCCCGTATCGGGTCCCGGCGCCTTCCTCGTCGCCGTCGGGACGATCCCGCTGGGCAACAACTTCTCGTGGCGGGCCGGCGACTTGAACGGCAAGCTCGAGAGCAGCTTGACCGGCCGCGACCGCGGGACCCACCTCCAGGTCGGCGCGGACGTGCAATCCGACCTCGGCCCGCGCACCGCGGTGTGCGCCGAGCGAGAGCAGCTATCGCTTCGACGCGCTGGGCAGCCCCGTCGAACGCCGACCTGCACGCGGCCTGCCTGCAATACCGCTTCTGAGGTCGTCGGTCCGCGCCGCAGGGGTGGCTCGGACCGGCGCGGCGCGCCGCCTGTTCAGCCCAGTCGCTGACGGGCCAGCGCCGCGCCCTTGGCCAGCGCCTCGAGCTTGGCAACCGCGATCTCGCGGCGCATCGGCGCCATGCCGCAGTTGGTGCAGGCGATCAGCCGTTCGGCCGACACGAACTTCAGCGCGCGCCGGATCGTGTCGGCCACTTCCTCGGCGGTTTCGACCACGTCCGACGCCACGTCGATCACGCCGACCATCACTTCCTTGCCCTCGAGCAGGCCGATCAGTTCGAGCGGCACGTGCGAGTGCGCGCACTCGAGCGAGACCTGGTCGATCCGGCTCTTCGCGAGCGCCGGAAAGACCTGCTCGTACTGGCGCCACTCGCTGCCAAGGGTCTGCTTCCAGTCGTCGTTGGGCTTGATGCCGTAGCCGTAGCAGATGTGCACCGCCGTCTTGCAGGTCAGGCCCTGAGCGGCGCGCTCGAGCGCCGCCACGCCCCACTCGACCGCATCGGCCATGTAGACGTTGAACGCGGGCTCGTCGAACTGCACGATGTCAACGCCGTCGGCCTGCAACGCAAGTGCTTCCTGGTTGAGCAGTTCGGCGAAGGCGAAGGCGAGGTCGCGCTTGCTGCCGTAATGACGGTCGGCGACAGTGTCGACGATCGTCATCGGACCGGGCAGTGTGAACTTCAGCGTGCGCGTGGTGTGGGCGCGGGCGAGTTGCGCCTCCATTGCATGGACCCGGCCGCGCAGGCGCAGCGGGCCGACCACCTGCGGCACCATGGCGTCGTAGCGGTTGTCGCGGATGCCCATCTTCACCTTGTGCTCGAAGTCGATGCCGTCGACCCCGGCCAGGAAACCATGCACAAAGTGCTGGCGCGCCTGCTCGCCGTCACCGACGGTGCTGAGCCCGGCATCTTCCTGCGACTTGATCCACAGCAGCGTCGCGTCGGCTTTCGCGGCATCGAGTTCGGCGCCTTCGGCCTTCCACTGCGGCCACAGCTTGCGGGTCTCGGCGAGCCAGGCGGGCTTGGGCAGGCTGCCGGCGATGGCGGTGTCGAACATGGTGGCTCCTCGGGGTGGGGTCGACGGCGATTGTGGCGTCGCCCGCCGTGCGGTGCATCGCGCACTGGCCTCATAGTCGAGCGCCCCGACCGCACGCCGCCCATGTCCGTTCCCGCACCCCCGCCGCCTTCTGCCGGCCCGCTCGGCGCCGACGCGCGGCTGCCAGTGCTCGACATCCTGCGCGGGGTGGCGCTGCTCGGCATCTTCATCATGAACATGCCGAGCTTCGCGGATTCGCTCTTCGCGCAGCACCCGAGCGACGGCGTGACCTTTCTGCGCGACCTGGTCATCGCCGGCAAGTTCAACGCGATGTTCGCGCTGTTGTTCGGCATCGGCTTCGCGCTGCAGCTCGATCGGCTCGAAGCCGCCCGCCCGGGTCACGGCGCCCGCATCTACCTGCGCCGCCTGCTGGTGCTGATGGCACTCGGCCTGCTGCACGCGTCGGTGTTCTGGTCGGGCGACGTGCTGTTCGTCTATTCGATCCTGGGCCTGGGCCTGTTGCTGCTGCGGCGCGTGCCGGACCGGGTGCTGGTC
>JBDSZM010000401.1:0-4719 GCA_039925165.1 Burkholderiaceae bacterium | reverse complement strand
CACGGCCTGCGCTGGATCGAGGCAAACCAGAGCGAGCCGGCCTCGTATTTCCTCGGGCACAGCGGCGTCCTGCTGCTGCAATGGAACTACCACCGTGACCCCGCGGTCGCCGACACCCTCTACGCGCTGGTCGAAGGCAATCTGCACAACAAGGCGCTGGAGTCGCTCTGGGGTGCGCCGGGCACCCTGGTCGCCGCGCTGCACATGCTGGAGGCCACCGGCGAGGCGCGCTGGCAGGCGCTGTTCCGACGCGGTGTCGACCTGCTCTGGCAGCAGATGACCCCGGCACGGCATGGCACGCAGCCGGACCGCGAGGTCTGGCTGTGGGTGCAGGACCTGTACGGGCGCACCGTCCGCTACCTCGGTGCGGGCCACGGCTTTGCCGGCAACCTGTACCCCGTGATCCGCGGCGCGCGCTGGCTCGATGCCGACGTGGTGGCGGCCTTCGAGTCGCGGGCGGTCGAGACGCTCACAGTGGCCGCGCTGCGCGAGCCGGGCCTCGTCAACTGGGAGCCGGACTTCGACCGCGCCGCGACCGGGCTGCCGTCCAAGCCGCTGGTGCAGGACTGCCACGGCGCGCCGGGCATCGTCTGCCGTCTGGCCGGGACGCGGTCAACCGCGCTGCAGGCGCTGCTCATCGAAGCGGGCGAACTGGTCTGGCGAGCCGGACCGCTGGCCAAGCGACCGGGCCTGTGCCACGGCACCGATGGCAATGCGCTGGCCTTCTTGAAGCTGCATGCGATGACCCGGGCACCGCACTGGATGGACCGGGCGCGCGCCTACGCGATGCATGCGCTGGTCCAGTCGGACCGGCTGGCGCTCGAACACGGCCGGCGCGTGCCGTCGCTGTGGACCGGCGACATCGGCCTGGCCTACTGCCTGTCGGCCTGCCTGCGCGCCGACCCCGACCTGCCGACGCTCGACGTGTTCTGACGCTCGCGCGTGCAAACGCTCAGCCGCCGCGCTGGCGTTGGACTTCCTTGCGCTTCATCGTCAGGTACTCGTCGCGCTCCATCTCGTGCAACTGCTGCGCGTGTCGCTCGGTCGCATCGAACCAGTCGGTAAGGCGCTTGTCGACCTGGCCGGGGGCGGGCGCGGCCAGGTAGCTCTCGATCGCCAGGTAGTAGCGCATGGTGTTGCGCTCGACCACGCCGCGCACGCCGCCGACCAAGCCGCCCTTGCCCTCGCCGCCGCTGCTGAAGCCGACCTTGTCGCTGCCCACCGTGCCGAGGTACGCACTCATCGCGAACCGTGCGGCCGCGCCGTAGCCGTAGGCGTACGACATGTGGATAAAGCTGCGCTGCGCGTCGAGTGGCACCGCCTCCAGCCCGATGCGGTAGTTGCGCGTGCCCAGCGGGCCGCTGGCCGCCGTCATCTGGACATTCAGGTAGTCAGCTTCATTGGCCGCCACCTTGTAGGCGAAATCGGCCTTGTAGGCTTCGTCGAGCGGCTGGTCGAACTTGCGCCCCAGGCTCACGCTCAACACCGGCGGGTTGGCCTTCGATGCGCGGCAATGCTTGACGTTGAGATGCAGGATCAGCACCTCGCACCACTGATCGGCCCGGGTGAGGGACTCCGCGATCGCGGCGTACGGGCGCTCGAGCACCGCGTAAACCTCGCCCTTGAGTTCACCCGAGGCCTCGACCGATTCGATCACCAGCGGGCGCTTGAACGGGTTGTTGGCGAGCTGACTCGTGAGCGCGGCGTGACGTGCCTTCAGCGCGCCGGCATCCTGGGCCAGCGCGCTGCCGGTGACCAGCATCGCCAGGCCGATCAGCCAGGCCTGCAGGCCGCTAGAAAACGAAAGGCGACGTGGGCTCATGCGAGTCTCCTGGCGATGGATGTTTGGACACGGGACGCTCAGAGCCAGTATTGCCACAGGGCGCCGAGCAGCTCCTTCATGCGCGAGTCGAGTGGGCGATGCGACCACGCCTCGGGCGTGACCGTGGTCGAGGCCTGCAGGTCGCGTTCGAACATGGCGCGCATCTGGTTGCCGAAATCGGGTCCCAGTATGACGGCGTTCAGTTCCAGGTTGTGCAGGAAGCTGCGCCAGTCGAGATTGGTCGAGCCCACGGTCGACCAGACACCGTCGATCACCGCGGTCTTGGAGTGCAGCAGCGCGCCGCGTCGCTCGTAGATCCTGACACCCGCGTCGAGCAGTTCGGCGTAGAAGCGCCGCCCGGCATTCAGCACCAGCCACGAATCGCTCTGGCTCGGCAACAGCAGCTTGACGGCGACGCCGCGGGCGACGGCCTGCTTCAGGCTCTCCAGGAGTTGCGGGTCCGGAACGAAGTACGCATTGGTCAGCAGGATCTCGGTCTGTGCATGCTGGATCGCCGAAATCAGCGTCGCGTAAATCTGGCTATAGGGCTCGTCGGGCGTGCTGCCGATGGCGCGCACCACGTCGTTGCCGCTCTTGACTGCGGCCGGGAAGTAGGCGCGCGCCGGCAGCGGGTCGCCTTTCTGCTGGGCCCAGGTGTCGATGAACAGCTTCTGGAAGTCGGCCACCACCGGGCCCTCGATGCGCAGATCGGTGTCGCGCCAGGGCAGGGCGTCCTTGCCGCCCTTCGGCGTCGCCGGCGCGTTAGATCCGAAACCGCCGAAGGCCGACCCCTTGCTCAGCGATCCGCCGGAATAGACACTGCTGATGTTGATGCCGCCGAGGATCACGACCCGGCCGTCGACCACCAGCTGCTTGCGGTGATCGCGCTCGTTGACGTCCCAGCCCGCCTTGGCGGCGAGCGGGTTGACCGGGTTGTACTGCAGCACCTTGATGCCACCATCGGTAAGGCGCTTGAAGTAGGCCGCGGGCGTGCCGAGGGCGCCCACACTGTCGTACATGACATTGACCTGGACGCCGGCGGCCTGGCGTGCCAGCAAGGCGTCGGCGAAGCGCCGGCCGACCTCGTCGTCCTCGAGGATGTAGGTCTCCATGTTGATGTGGTCGCGCGCCTGCCCGATCGCCGCGAACATGGCGTCGTAGGTGCGTGGGCCGTCGACCAGCAGCGTCACGCGGTTGCCGGTGGTCAGCGGGCTGCCGGCGATCGCTTCCTCGAATGCGAGCTGGCGGTCGAGCAAGGTCGCCTCGGGTCCGTGGGCCTTGAGGCGGTCGAGCACCGCCTTGCTTTGTTGCGCCGACAGCGGCCCGCGTGCGGTATCGAGTTGCACCGGGGTGCCGCGCCGGTAGGCCAGGTCGGGATTGATGCGTGGCAGGGAGCCGCAGCCCGCGAGCGTGAAAGCCAATCCGAGTGCCAACCAGCGCGCCATGTGATCTCCGTCCCTGCGGCCGGCGGCCGCAACGCCGCGCAGTCTCGCAGGTTCAGGCCCTGGCGGTGGCGCGGGCGGCCTTGCTGACGAGCTCCGGCCCTTCGTAGATGAAGCCCGTGTAAATTTGTACCAGGTCGGCGCCGGCGTCGACCTTGGCGCGCGCATCGGCGCCGCTCATCACACCCCCCACCCCGATGATCGGAAATCCGGAGCCGAGCGCGCTGCGCAAGCGCCGCACGACGCGGTTGCTCGCCTCGAACACCGGCGCTCCCGACAGCCCGCCGAGTTCGGCGCCGTGCGGCAGATGCGCGACCGCATCGCGCGCGACGGTGGTATTGGTCGCGATCACGCCGTCGATGCCGTTGGCCAGCAGGCGCGCCGCGATCGCGTCGACCTGTTCGGGTTCCAGGTCGGGCGCGATCTTGACGAACAGCGGTACCGTGCGGCCGTGCCGCTGCGCGAGTGCGTCGCGCCGGGTGCGCAGCGCCCCGAGCAGCGCGTCGAGCGCCGCGTCGCTTTGCAGGCTGCGCAGGTCGCGCGTATTCGGGCTCGAGATATTGACCGTCACGTAGTCGGCGTGCGGGTACACGCCGTCGAGGCCGATCAGGTAGTCGTCGACCGCACGCTCGATCGGCGTCGCGGCGTTCTTGCCGATGTTCAGGCCGAGGATGCCGCCGCCCTGCCGATAGCGCGCCCGCACCACGTTGGCGACGAAGGCGGTCAGGCCGTCGTTGTTGAAGCCCAGGCGGTTGATCAGCGCCCGCGCCTGCGGCAGGCGGAACATGCGCGGCCGCGGGTTGCCCGGCTGCGCCAGCGGTGTCACGGTGCCGACCTCGAGGAAGCCGAAACCCATCGCGCCCAGGGCGTCGATGCAGCGGCCGTTCTTGTCGAGCCCTGCCGCCAGGCCGATCCGGTTCGCAAATCGCAGCCCGGCCACGCTGACCGGCGCGTGAACGCGCGGCTGCATCACGGCACAGATGAGCGGCGTGCGCTGGATCCGCGCCAGCGCAGCGAGTGTGAGGTCGTGCGCGGCCTCGGGGTCGAGGCCGAACAGGAAGGGCCGCGTGAGGGTGTAGGGAACCAGGGACATGGGGCGAGGTCGACGGCGCAGGTCGCGCCGGGTAGGGGTGCAAAGCAATGCAGATTGTCTCAGCGCCCCCGGGATAATCGCTCCGATGAATCCAGATCAACTCAAGGCGCGGGTGGGGCGGGCGGCGCTCGACCACGTGGTGCCGGGCAGCATCGTCGGCGTGGGCACGGGTTCGACCGTCAACTGCTTCATCGATGCGCTGGCCGGCGTCCGCCACACCATCGCCGGCGCGGTGTCGAGCAGCGAGGCCAGCAGCGCGCGCCTGCGCGCCCACGGCATCGCGGTCTACGACGCCAACCAAGTCGTGGCCATTCCGGTCTACATCGACGGTGCCGACGAGATCGATCCGCACGGCCACATGA
>JBDSZM010000400.1:0-3865 GCA_039925165.1 Burkholderiaceae bacterium | reverse complement strand
TTGGCAATGGTGTCGAGCAGGCTCTCGCCTTTCGCGGTGGACGAGCGCGCGATATCGAGGTTGATGACGTCGGCCGACAGCCGCTTGGCGGCGATCTCGAAGGTGGTGCGGGTGCGCGTGCTGTTCTCGAAGAACAGGTTGAAGACGCTCTTGCCGCGCAGCAGCGGCACCTTCTTGACCTCGCGGTCGTTGACGCTGAGGAAGGTGCCGGCGGTGTCGAGGATGTGGTGCAGCACTTCGCGCGGCAGCCCCTCGATCGACAGCAGATGGATCAGCTCGCCGCGCGCGTTGAGCTGCGGGTTGCGGTTCACGAGGCGATCTCCTCGATCTGCAATCGCAGGCTGCCGTCGGGGTCGCGCTCGAGCGACAGGCGCTGGCTCGCCGGCAGCGTGGTGCGGGCCGCCGCGACCGCCGCGTGCACCGGCAGCTCGCGCCCGCCGCGATCGACCAGCACTGCCAGCGTGACGCTGGCCGGGCGGCCGAAGTCGTAGAGCTCGTTGACGACCGCGCGGATCGTGCGACCGGTGTAGAGCACGTCGTCGACGAGCACGATGTGGCAGCCCTCGATCTCGAACGGCAACCGGGTATGGTCGGCCGCGCCGGTCATGCCGCGCGAACTGAAATCGTCGCGATGCAGCGCGCTCGAGATCACCCCATGCTCGCCGGACAAGCCCAGATCGCGATGCAGCCGCTCGGCCAGCCATGCGCCGCCCGACCAGATGCCGACCAGCCGGCTGTCGGGCGCAAGCAGCGCACGCACGCCGGCGAGCAGCACGGCGTACAGCGCCTGGGCGTCCAGCGGCGCAGCGGTCGGTGGCGCGGTAGGCGGGTTCATTCGAGGCTCCGGAGAAACTGTTCGAGGATGATGGCCGCCGAGGCCGCATCGACATCGACGGCCCGCAGCGCACGCGCTTCGGTGGTGCTGTAGCGCTCGTCGACCTCGTGCACGTCGAGCCCGTGGCGGCTGCGCAATTCGCGAGCAAAGCGACGCGCCCGGTGCGTATTCTCATGCGCCGCGCCGTCCGGGTGGAACGGCACGCCGACCACCAGGGCGTCGGGCTGCCATTCGGCCACCAGTCGCGCGATCGCGTCGAAGCGCGCCGTGCCCACGGCGGCCACGCTGGTCAGCGGCTGCGCGCCGCGGGTCAGGCTGTTGCCGGCGGCGACGCCGACACGGCGGGTTCCGAAATCGAATGCGAGGAAGGACGAGGTGGGCGCGCGCGTCGGCGTGTTCATGCCGCGAGCGTGCCGTGCCGGCGCGATGCAGCGCCGCGGGTCGGTGCGGCCGCGCTCGCGGTCATGCGTGACCCGCGTCCTGCGACAGCATCCGCGCATCGATCCCGAGCAGCGACAGCGCCTTGTCGTAGCGCTGCTCGACCGGGGTGTCGAAGATGATGCCGGGCTCGGCGCCGACGTTGATCCAGCCGTTGCGGCCCATCTCTTCCTCGAGCTGCCCGGCACCCCAGCCGCTGTAGCCGAGGGTGACCAGCAGCCGCTTCGGGCCGGCGCCGTTCGACAGCGCCTCCAGCACGTCCTTGCTGGTCGTCATCTCGAGCCCGCCGGGGATCCGCAGCGACGAGTTGTAGGGCCCTTGCTGCGAAGCGTCGCCCTCGAGCGACTCGTGCAGCACGAAGCCGCGCTCGGTCTGCACCGGCCCGCCGAAATAGACGGGCGTCGCCGCCAGGTCCGCCCGGTCGAGCGGCAGTTCGACCTTCTCGAACAGGTTTTTCAGCGTGATGTCGATCGGCTTGTTGATCACCAGGCCGAGCGCGCCCTGGTCGGTGTGCTCGCACAGGTAGACCACCGATCCGGCAAAGGGGCCGTCGCTCATGCCCGGCATCGCGATGAGGAACTGGTTCGTGAAGTTGACGGACATCGGCCGATTTTATTCGCAGCCCGAGCGGCAGCGCTCGTTGCGGGCTTGGGCCGGTAGGCGCCGTGCGTCCGGGACGCGCGTCGGGCAGACTGCGGCCCCATGGACAAGCCCCTGCACAGCGCGCTGGTCTGGTTCCGACGCGACTTGCGCATCAGCGACCATGCCGCGCTGTTCCACGCGCTGAAGGCGGCGCGGCGGGTCTGGTGCGCCTTCGTCTACGACCGCGAGATCCTCGACCCGCTGCCGCGCGCCGACCGGCGGGTCGAGTTCATCCAGGCCAGCGTCGATGCCCTCGACCGCGATCTGGCAGCGCTTGGCGAGCATGCCGGTCAACCCGGCGTGCGCCTGCTGCTGCGCCACGGGCCCGGCGCGACCGAAATCGCGCGGCTGGCGGTCGAACTCGGCGTGCAGGCGGTCTATGCCAACCACGACGACGATCCGCAGGCGCTGCAGCGCGACGCCAGGGTGCGCGGCGCGCTGGCCGATGCGGGAATCGCGCTGCACACCGGCAAGGACCACGTGATCTTCGAGCGCAGCGAAGTGCTGACCGCCGCCGGCACGCCCTACACCGTGTTCACGCCGTACAAGAAGGCGTGGCTCGCCAGGCTCGAACCCTATTTCCTGCGCGGCTACAAGGTCGAGCGCCACGCCGCCGCACTCGCCGCGCCGCCGGAGGGCCTCGCGGCGCCGAGCCCGAGCCTGGCCGACCTCGGTTTTGGGCCGACCAACCTCGCGCAACTGCCGATTCCGATCGGCAGCGCCGGCGCACGCGCCCTGCTCGACGACTTCATGCCGCGCATCGACGCCTACGCCGAGCAGCGCGACTTTCCGGCGCACAAGGGGCCGAGCTATCTGTCGGTGCACCTGCGCTTCGGTACCGTTTCGATCCGCGAGGTGGCACGCCGCGCCGCCGGATCGGCCGGCGCGAACGTCCCGGGCCGCGGCGCCGCAACCTTCCTGTCCGAACTGGTGTGGCGCGATTTCTATCACCAGGTGCTGCACCACCATCCGCACGTCGTGAGCGGCGCCTTCAAGCCCGGCTTCGATCGGCTCGGCTTCGAGAAGGGCCGCGCCGCCGATGCCGCGTTCGAGGCCTGGTGCCTTGGTGCCACCGGCTATCCGCTGGTCGACGCTGCGATGGCGCAGATCAACCAGACCGGCTACATGCACAACCGGCTGCGCATGGTGACGGCGAGTTTCCTGGTCAAGGACCTCGGCATCGACTGGCGCCGCGGCGAGACGTACTTTGCCGAAAAGCTCAATGACTACGACCTGGCCGCCAACAACGGCGGCTGGCAATGGGCGGCCTCGACCGGTTGCGACGCGCAGCCGTGGTTCCGCATCTTCAACCCGGTGCGCCAGAGCCGCCGCTTCGACCCGCAGGGCAGGTTCATCCGGCGCTACCTGCCGGCGCTGGCCGGGCTGTCCGACAGCGCGATCCACGCACCCTGGGAAGCGACGCCGATCGAACACGCGGCCGCCGGGTTCGAACTCGGACGCGACTACCCCGCGCCGATCGTCGACCACGCCGAGGCGAGCCGAAAGACGCTCGATCGCTACGCTGCGGTCAGAGCGGACGGGCCGGGCCCGACGCGCGGTCGGCGCCGCTGACCCACGGGGCCGGTCGGGCGACCGCGGCAGCGCGCTGGCGCGACCTCAGACCGCTGCGTTCGCCGCTGCGTTCGCCGCCGTATAGCGGCCGACCAGCGCCAGCAGTTCGTCTTCCGAGTAGGGCTTGCCGAGGTAGTGGTCGGCGCCCAGTTCCTGCGCGTGGTCGCGGTGCTTCTGGGCGATGCGCGAGGTGATCATGACGACCGGCAGGTCCTTCCAGCGGGCGTCGGCGCGGATGTTGCGCAGCAGGTCGAAGCCGTCCATGCGCGGCATCTCGATGTCCGACAGGATGACCTGCGGCCGTTCCTCGGCCAGCCGCTCGAGGGCGTCGAGGCCGTCCTTGGCAAGCGCCACGCGGTAGCCCTCGCGGGTGAGCAT
>JBDSZM010000399.1:0-6222 GCA_039925165.1 Burkholderiaceae bacterium | reverse complement strand
GAAGCACCAGCGGGTGGCCGCCTCGACGCTGTCGAAGCGCTGCATCGGCACGCCGGTGGCACCGAGCACGACCTCGATGCGCGCGGCGTCGCGGCCGAGCGTGGCGACCGCGCGCGCATACCGACGCACAGGCGCGGCCAGGGGCGCGAAATCCTGCCCCTTGCCGTCGCCGCCGAGGATGACCGCGAGCTTGCCCGGCGCGCGGTCCTCACCCAGGCCGACCAGCGCGGCGACCGTGGCGCCGACGTTGGTGCCCTTGCTGTCGTCGTAGGCCTCGACGCCGTCGATGCTGCCGACCGGCTCGACCCGGTGCGGCTCGCCGCGGTACTCGCGCAGGCCGTGCAGCATCGGCGCCAGTGCACAGCCGACCGAACTGGCCAATGCCAGCGCGGCCAACGCGTTGGCGGCGTTGTGGCGGCCGCGCACGCGCAAGGCGTCGGCCGGCATCAGGCGCTGGATGTGGAGTTCCTCGGCGGGCCGGCCCTTGCCAGGCTTGATGGTCGCGTCCGCCTCGAGCGCGCGCACCAGCCAGGCCATGCCGTTCTCGACCACCAGGCCGTAGTCGCCGGCGCGACGCGGCGCGTCCAGGCCGAAGCGCAGTACCTCGCGCGGCACGCACTTGGGCGCGCGCGCCTTCGCGTTCGCCGGCGCCACCGGCACCATCGCCTCGACCACCGGGTCGTCGCGATTCACGACCATGACGGCGCGGCTGCCGAAGATGCGCGCCTTGGCCTGCGCATACTCGGCCATCGAGCCGTGCCAGTCGAGGTGGTCTTCGGTGACATTGAGCACTGCCGCGGCATGCGGCTCGAAGCCGGTCGCGCCATGCAGCTGGAAGCTCGACAGCTCGAGCACCCAGGCCTGCGGCAGCGCGTCGGCATCGAGCGCATTTGCATCGAGTGCATCCGCCAGCGTCTGCAGCAGCGTCGGACAGATGTTTCCGGCCACCGCCACGCTGAGCCCGGTGCGCTGCATCAGCAAGGCCGTCAAGGCGGTGGTGGTGGTCTTGCCGTTGGTGCCGGTAACGGCGACCAGCTTCGGGTCGTAGCCGCGCTCGGCCTTCAGCGCCGCCAGCGCCTGCGCAAAGACATCGAGCTCGCCGTGCACCGGCACGCCGGCCTGCAGCGCCGGGGCGATGCGCGCGTCGTGCGGCGCGAGGCCTGGGCTCGCGAGCACCAGGCCGATGCCGTCGAGCGCCTGCGCATCGATCGCGCCGTGCAGCCGTCGCGCGGCGGGTACGTGCTGCGCGAGCGCGGCGTCGTTCGGCGCGGGGTCGCGCGAGTCCCAGACCGCGATCGACGCCGCGCCCAGTCGCTGCGCCCAGCGCGCCATCGCCAGGCCCGACTGGCCCAGGCCGAGCACGAGGATGCGGGCGTCTTGGAAGTCCGTCATGTCAGCGCAGCTTCAGGCTCGCCAGGCCGACCAGGCACAGCAGCATCGTGATGATCCAGAAGCGCACCACGACCTGGGTCTCCTTCCAGCCCGACTTCTCGAAGTGATGGTGCAGCGGCGCCATCTTGAGGATGCGCCGGCCGGTACCAAATTTCTTCTTCGTGTACTTGAACCATGCGACCTGCGCCATCACCGACAGCGCCTCGGCCACGAACACGCCGCCCATGATCCCGAGCACGATCTCCTGGCGCGTGATGACGGCGATGGTGCCGAGCGCGCCGCCGAGCGAGAGCGCACCGACGTCGCCCATGAAGACTTGCGCCGGGTGGGTGTTGAACCACAGGAAGGCCAGTCCCGCGCCGGCCATCGCGGCGCAGAAGACGAGCAGTTCGCCGGCGCCGGGGATGTACGGAAAGATCAGGTAGCGGCTGTAGACCGCACTGCCGGTGACATAGGCAAAGACGCCGAGGGCAGAGCCGACCATCACCACCGGCATGATTGCCAGGCCGTCGAGACCGTCGGTCAGGTTGACCGCGTTGCTCGCGCCGACGATCACGAAATAGGTGAGCGCGATGAAGCCGAACACGCCGAGCGGATAGCTGATGGTCTTGAAGAACGGCAGCATCAGATCGGCCTTCGGCGGCAGGTCGTTCGAGAAGCCGCTCTGGACCCAGCGCAGGAAGAGTTCGAGCACCCGCAGGTTCGAGGTCTCGCTGACGCTGAACGCGAGATACAGCGCCGCGACGAGGCCGATCAGCGACTGCCAGACGAATTTCTCGCGCGATCGCATGCCCTCGGGATCCTTGCCGACCACCTTGCGGTAGTCGTCGACCCAGCCGATGGCGCCGAAGCCGAGCGTCACGATCATCACGATCCAGACGAAGCGGTTGCTCCAGTCGAACCACAGCAAGGTCGAGATGCCGATCGCGATCAGAACCAGCACGCCGCCCATGGTGGGCGTGCCGGTCTTGGCGATGTGCTCCTGCACGCCGTAGTCGCGCACCGGCTGGCCGATCTTCATGGCGGTCAGGCGGCGAATCACCCACGGCCCGAACGCCAGGCCGATCAGCAGCGCCGTCAACGCCGCCATCACGGCGCGGAAGGTCAGGTACTGGAAGACGCGGAAGAAGCCGAACTCCGGCGACAGCGTCTGCAGCCACGCGGCCAAACTAAGCAGCATGCGGGCCTCCTGGCGGCGTCAGCAGCGCCGCGACGACGCGTTCCATCTGCATGAAGCGCGAGCCCTTGACGAGCACCGCGGCGCAGGCCGGCGCATCCCCAAGCGTGTCGAGCAGCACCTCGACGCGGTCGAAATGGCGCGCCGCGCCATGCGCGGCCGCGGCGTGGACGCACAACGCGCCGGCGGTCCACAGCGACTCGATGCCGCGTGTGCGTGCATAGGCGCCGACCTCGGTGTGGAAGGCCGGGCCGTGGTCGCCGACCTCGCCCATGTCGCCCAGCACCAGCCAGTGCGGGCCCGGCAGCGCGGCCAGGACGTCGATCGCGGCGCGGACCGAGTCCGGGTTGGCGTTGTAGCTGTCGTCGATGAGCGTGACGCGCCGGCCGTCGCGCGCATAGGCCTTGACCTGCGAACGGCCCTTGACGGCCTGGAATGCCGCCAGTCCGGAGCCGATCGCGGCCAGCGGGCACCCTGCAGCCAGCGCGCCGGCCGCCGCGGCGAGGGCATTCTTGACGTTGTGGCGGCCGGCGACGCCCAAACGCAGCGCCAGCGAGCCGGCCGGCGTCTGCATCGACATCTGCCAGGCGTCGCCCTGCCACACCGCGGTGCAGGTGACGTCGGCCGGTGCGTCGAGCCCGAAGCTGACGACGCGGCGCGTGCCGGCCAGTTCGCGCCAGATGCCGACGTGCGCATCGTCGGACGGGAACACCGCGACGCCGTCGGCGCCCAGCGCGTCGATCACGCTGCCGTTCTCGCGCGCCACCGCCTCGACGCTGGCCATGAACTCCTGGTGCTCGCGCTGCGCGTTATTGACCAGCGCGACGGTGGGCGCGGCCAGCGCGGCGAGTTGCGCGATCTCGCCGGGATGGTTCATGCCGAGCTCGATCACGGCGCTGGCGTGACGTGGCCGCAGGCGCAACAGCGTCAGCGGCAGGCCGATGTGGTTGTTCAGATTGCCGCGGGTCGCGAGCGCGGCCTCGCCATGCCAGGCCTGCAGGATGCTGGCGATCATCTGCGTGACCGTCGTCTTGCCATTGCTGCCGGTCACTGCGACCCGCGGCAGCGAGAACTGCGCGCGCCAGGCCCCGGCCAGCTGCATCAAGGCCGCACCGCTGTCGGCCACCTCGATCCCGGGCAGTCCGGCGGCGGCGCTGCCGTGCTCGGCGAGCACCGCGACCGCGCCGGCGGCGCGCGCCTGGGCCAAAAAGTCGTGCGCGTCGTAGCGCTCGCCGCGCAGCGCGACGAACAGGTCGCCGGGCTGCAGGCTGCGGGTGTCGCTGTGCACGCGCTCGACCACGACGTTGCCGTCGCCGACGAGCTGCGACCCCGGCAGCAGCGCCTGCAGTTGCGCGAGCGTCGCCATGCCGCTCATCCCCGGCCTCCGGCGCGGGGGGTGCGGGTCGCGAGCGCGGCGCGTGCCACCGCGAGGTCCGAGAACGGCCGCCGCACGCCGCGCACCTCCTGGTAGTCCTCGTGGCCCTTGCCGGCCACGAGGATCACGTCGGCATCGGCGGCGTCGCGCACCGCCTCGCGGATCGCCCGCGCGCGGTCCTCGATTACCTTGACCCCGGCCTGGCTGCCCTGCAACCCGGCCACGATCTGCAGCAGGATGAAAGCGGGATTCTCGTCGCGCGGGTTGTCGCTGGTCAGCACCACGCGCTGGGCCAGCCGCTGGGCGATCGCACCCATCAGCGGGCGCTTGACCGCGTCGCGGTTGCCGCCGCAACCGAATACGCAGACCAGCGCGCCGCCGCGCTCGGTGGCGAAAGGGCGCAGCGCGGCGAGCGCCTTTTCCAGCGCGTCCGGCGTATGGGCGTAGTCGACCACCACCTGCGGACCCGCGCCCTCGGCCGGCACGCGCTGCATGCGGCCCGGCACCGGGGTCAGGCGGGTCAGCACCGGCGCGATGTCGGTCAGCGCATGCCCGAGGGCGCACAGGCCACCGATCACCGCCAGCAGGTTGGCGACGTTGTAGTCGCCGATCAGCGGGGTCGCGACGTCGACGTGCTGCTCGCCCTCGACCACCCCGAAGCGCAGACCGCCGCAGAAATAGCCGATGTCGCGCGCCTGCAGTCGCGCCGGGCCGCGCGCCGAATAGGTCCACAGGTCGATCGCGCCGCCGCGCAGTTCGTCGGCCAGCCGCGCGCCGTAGGCGTCGTCGAGGTTGACCACCGCCGCGGCGAGGCCGGGCCAGTCGAAGAGCGCGCGCTTGGCCTGCCAGTAGCCGGCCATGTCGCCGTGGTGGTCGAGGTGGTCCTGGGTGAAGTTGGTATAGAGCGCGACGTCGAAGCGAGTGCCGGCCAGCCGGTCCTCGACCAGGCCGATCGACGAGGCCTCGAGCGCGCAGGCCGCATAGCCCTGGTCGACGAAGCCGCGCAGCGCGGCCTGCAGCGCGACCGGGTCGGGCGTCGTGAAGCCGGTCGACTCGAGCGCGCCGTCGGGTTCGCCGATGCCCAGGGTGCCGACCACGCCGCAGCGCGATCCGAGCCGGGTCAGGGCCTGCGCGGTCCACCAGGCGGTCGACGTCTTGCCGTTGGTGCCAGTGCTGGCGACCATCTTCAGGCGCCGGCTCGGCGCGCCGTGAAAGGCGCTGGCGATCGGGCCAGTGCGCGCCTTGAGCCCCGGCACCGCGGCGATGCGCGCATCGTCGAAGCCGTACGACGCGACGCCCTCGGCCTCGACCAGGCAGGCGGCTGCGCCGGCGGCGAGCGCGGCGGGTACGTAGCGCCGGCCGTCGGTCGTCTGGCCCAGCCAGGCGATGAAGGCACTGCCCGGCGCGACCCGGCGGCTGTCGCTGGCGAGCGCGCGCACGCCACGCGTCGCCATGAAGGCGAGCGCCG
Source organism: Burkholderiaceae bacterium (assembly GCA_039925165.1). Classification (GTDB taxonomy): domain Bacteria; phylum Pseudomonadota; class Gammaproteobacteria; order Burkholderiales; family Burkholderiaceae_C; genus JBDSEG01. Next base: position 810 of record JBDSZM010000399.1, on the reverse strand, counting down.
CGTCGACCGAATCGAGCCGGGCCAGCGCCATCAGAAGCTCTCCTCCACCGCCGGGAGGTCGCGCGTGATGATCTGCGGCTTGACCTCGAGGTCCGGCGGCACGTTCATCATGCGCAGCGTCTGCTGCACCACCTGGCTGAACACCGGCGCGGCGACCGCGCCGCCGAAATACTGGCCGGCGGTCGGTTCGTCGACCATCACCGCGACCACGATGCGCGGCTGGTTGATCGGCGACATGCCGACGAACCAGGAGCGGTACTTCTTGCTCGCGTAGCCCTTGCCTTCCTGCTTGTGCGCGGTGCCCGACTTGCCACCGACCGAGTAGCCCATGGTCTGCGCCAGCGGAGCGGTGCCGCCCTGCCCGGCCGCGAGCTGCAGCATGGCGCGGATCTGCCCGGCGGTCTTGGCCGAGATGACACGCTGGCCGGGTCCCGGCTCGGCGGTGCGCAGGATCGAGGCCGGGATCAGCTCGCCGTCGCGCGCGAACATGGTGTAGGCGCGCGCCAGCTGGAACAGCGAGGTCGACAGGCCGTAGCCGTAGGCCATGGTCGCCTGCTCGATCGGGCGCCAGCTCTTGTACGGGCGCAGCCGGCCGGTCACCGCGCCCGGAAACGCGATCTGCGGCTTCTGGCCGAAGCCGACGTGGGTGTAGATGTCCCACATCTCGCGCGGCTGCATCGTCATCGCCATCTTCACGGTGCCGACGTTGCTCGACTTCTGGATCACCTGCGCGACCGTCAACGGGCCGTAGACGTGGGCGTCGCTGATGGTCGAGCCGGTGATGGTCAAGCGTCCCGGCGCGGTGTTGAT
>JBDSZM010000398.1:0-9043 GCA_039925165.1 Burkholderiaceae bacterium | reverse complement strand
GACATCCGCGTGGGCGGTGACGACGGTGCCTTCAGCGCGGTGGAACGCCTGTTCCTGATGATCAACGGGCCGGCCAACAATGTGCCTGGTGAGATCAACCCGCAACGCCAGGGCTTGTTCAGTGCTCTGCAAGGGCAAGGCGGGCCGTTGAACGTGTTGGGAGGCATTCCGACGGTGGCAACCGACTACAGCCCGCTGTGGGACGTGAACCCGATGGAGTGGACACAGAACGCCATCGCCAACGACTACCGGGCCCGGGTGCGCGAGGAGTTCGAGATCCTGGGCATGGTGCGCAGCGGGCACATCACCGGACCGGGCGGCGCGCCGTTCGGGTCGAGCGGGCTGATCGTCAACTGCCCGATCGTGCACCGCTTCCTGTGAGCGGCTCTCGTCAAGGCCACCGCGTGGTCGGGTTCGCGCCCGCCGCGCGACGGCCTTGACGATCTGCTCGCAATGGGGATCAGCCTCCATGACGAGGCTGCTCCGATTGGCGAGCGGCGGCTGCCGGTCTGCGCGCTGGTGTCGATGCGGCGTCCGACCACCGCCACTCTTGGCAGCCGCTGGCACACCCGTTGGCGAGCGACGCGCTGGCTGCCGCCAATGTCCTCGAGCATCGGCACCTGTGCCGTGCAGCGCTCGACCGCGTAGGGGCAGCGCTTGAGCAAGGGACAGCTGACGGCGGGTCGAGCGGCGACGTCAGTTCGCCGGCGATCGCCTGCTGGCGCTGGCGCGCCGCGATGTTGGTGCGCGGCGTGCTCGCCATCAGGGCGTGGGTCCGTATCGGTTCCCGCCGCAGCCCGGCAACATGCTGGCGTTGCTGCACGCAGGTGCGATCGGCACGCTGCGATCGGTGCACGCGAGCTTCGGCTACACGCTCGCCAACCCGGCCGGCAACATTCGTCTCGACCCGCCGCTCGGCAGCGGCGCGCCGCTCGATGCCGGCAGCGACCCGCTCAGCCTGATCCGGCTCGTCATGGGCGAGGCGTCGCAGCGCGTGATGCCGACGCGGTGTGGTCCGAGAGCGCGGTCGACATCAGCATGGTCACGAAGCGGTACTACGCCGACGAGCGACGCGCACAGATGTCGTGCGCGATGGACGTCGCCAACCACCGCCGCGCGACCCTCGTCGGCAGCGCCGGCTCGATCGACACCGAGTTCCTGAACCCCACCGCCGAACGGCCGGGATCGGATCCGCGCGGCGATCTGGCCGACGGCGACCATGTTGCGATCGAGCGCGCCGCACGGACCAGCCTGGACATCGCGGCGACGCTCGAGGCGCCGGGCCCCAGCGCGCGGCTCGGGCGCACGGTCGAGCTGGGCGCGGTCGCCGGGCGCGCAACGGGGCCCCGGCCGCGGGCGGGGCGTAGGCTGCCCGCCACCGCCACCGACATCACCACTGCCGCTGCCGCTGCATCGCCACTGCCATCGCCACTGCCATCGGCGCGCGACGGCGGGGTGCGTGGGTGACGCGGGAGCAGCTGCTCAGTGCGCCGCGACGTCCCCGGGTTCGACCAGCGGCGTCGTCGCCAGCGCGCGCAGGAAGCGTTCGCACTGCGCGAGCTGCGCCAGCGTCACGTACTCGTCGGCCTGGTGCGCCTGCGCGATGTGGCCGGGGCCGCACACCACCGTCGGGATGCCGGCCCGCTGGAACAGCCCGGCCTCGGTGCCGAAGGCGACCAGCGTGGTCGTGTCGACTGCCGCCAGCCGGCGCGCGAGCTGCACCGCCGGGTCGTCGTCGCGCGCCAGGAACGATGGCACGGCGCAGATCGTTTCGAAGCGGATGCCGGTCTCCGGGGCCACCGCCCGCATCGCCGGCTCGAGCGAGGCGGCGTAGTCCAGCACCTCGCGCTGCAGCGGCTCGGCCTCAACCCCGGGCAGGTTGCGGAACTCGTAGTGGAAGCGGCAGTCCTCGGGCACCACGTTGTCGGCAATGCCCCCGTCGAAGCGGCCCACCGAACCCGTGCTGTAGGGCACGTCGAAGCCGGCGTAGCGCGGCCCGCGGTCGCGCAGCCGCTCGGTGATGTCGGTGAGCCGGCCAACGACCCGCGCGCCGACCTCGATCGCATTGACCGACTGCGGCGTCAGCGACGAGTGCGCGGCCTTGCCCTTGACGCAGCAGCGCCAGCGGTACACGCCCTTGTGCGCCAGCGCCGGCACCATGCCGGTGGGCTCGCCGACGATGCAGGCCAGCGGCCGGATGCCGCGCTCGCGCAGGTCGGCGATAAGGCGCGGCACGCCGAAGCAGCCGACCTCCTCGTCGTAGCTGAAGGCGTAGTGGATCGCGAACGGCAGGTCGGCGGCGAGCAGGGTCGGCGCCTGCGCCACCGCCAGGCCGATGAAGCCCTTCATGTCGGCGCTGCCGCGGCCGTAGAGGCGGCCGTCGCGCACCTCGCCGCCCAGCGGATCGACGCGCCAGTCCTGGCCGTCCCAGGGCACGGTGTCGGTGTGGCCGGAGACGATCACGCCGGCCGGCTTGCCCTCGCCCAGCGTCGCGAAGAGGTTGGCCTTGCGCCGCTCGTCGTCGTAGGTGAGGGTGCTCGCCACGCCGTGGCGCGCCAGTTCGTCGCGCAGGTGGTGGATCAACTCGAGGTTCGACTCGTGGCTGACCGTGTTCATGCGCACCAGCGTGCGCGCCAGATCGAGGGCGGGCGCGGACGGTTCGAGGGCGGTCGCGCGGGGGTCGTGCATCGCAGCAGGGTGGTTCATCGAATCAATATAACGGCTGGGCTACGCTACGCCCCGCCATGAAGCCCCGCCCCGACCCGACCCGCACCCCGACGCCATGCCCTCCACCGCCCCCGTCATCGCCCCCGTCGCAACCGACACCGCCGGACCCCCCGGCGCCGACATCACGCGCGACGACATCGTCGCCGCCGCCTCGCGCATTGCCGGCGACGTGCGCCACACCCCGCTGCTGCGCCTGCCCGGCGCCATCCTCGGCCTCGACGGCGTCGAGCTGTGGCTCAAGCTCGAACACCTGCAGGTCGGCGGCAGTTTCAAGGCGCGCGGCATGTTCAACCGCCTGCGCGCCCAGGCCGTGCCGGCGTCCGGGGTGGTGGTCGCCTCGGGCGGCAACGCCGGCATCGCGGTGGCGGTGGCGGCGCAGGCGCTGGGCGTGCGCTGCGAGGTCTTCGTGCCCGAGACCGCCAGCCCGGCCAAGCAGCACAAGCTGCGCGAGCTGGGGGCGGTGTTGACCGTGGGCGGCGCGAGCTACGCCGAGGCGCTGGCCGCGAGCCTCGCGCGCCAGGCCGCGACCGGCGCGCTGTGGATGCACGCCTACGACCAGCGCGAGGTCGTGATCGGCGCCGGCACGCTGGGCGCGGAGGTCGAGGCCGAGGCCGGCCTGCCCGACCGCGTGCTGGTCAGCGTCGGCGGCGGCGGGCTGGTGGCGGGCCTCGCGGCCTGGTTCGGCGACCGCTGCCGCATCGACGCGCTGGAGCCCGAACTCGCACCCACGCTGTTCCGTGCACGCGCCGCCGGCACGCCGGTCGACGTCGCGGTCTCGGGCATCGCCGCCGATTCGCTCGGTGCGCGCCGCCTCGGCGAGCACGCGTGGACCCTGACCCAGCGCCATGTCGACGCCGCCCACCTGCTCGACGACGCGGCCATCCGCGAGGCGCAGATGGCGATGTGGCAGGAACTGCGGCTGGCGGTCGAGCCCGCGGCCGCGCTGCCCTGGGCCGCGCTCGCCAGCGGCGCCGTCGTGCCGGCACGTGGCGAGCGCGTGCTGCTCGTGGTGTGCGGCGCCAACGTCGACCTGGGGTCGTTCCTTTAGTCCGCCAAATCATTGAAATGGGCAGTGAGGCACCCACGAGACGGCAGGCGATGCGAGGCGCGAGGCACAGCGATGGCCATCGGCATCGCGAGCCTACGCAACGCCGCAGCGCGCCGGTATCCGTGCGGACCGCACCGATGACCGCTGCAGGCCGCGGCCGCCCCGTGTCGCAACGTGTGATCAATGTCGAGGGTGAACCCGAATGGGTAAAACCTCGGCTCTGATCAGCCGCATCAGCAGCTTTAATGGGACGCGCGCATTCGATGCTGGAATGCTCCACCTCGACGCGACGATCATGTCCGGCCCGAGCCTCATCAACTTTCCCAGGAGACCTTCGATGACCATGCGCCCTCGCGTCCGAGCCGCAGCCCTTTCGTTGGCACTTGCCGGCGGCCTCGCCGCAGGCGGCTCGCTTGCCGGCACGGTCACCGTCATCACTTCGTTCCCGAAGGAATTGACGCAAGCCTACAAGAGCGCGTTCGAGAAGGCCAATCCGACGATCAAGCTCGAGATCCTGAACAAGAATACCGTTCAGGGCATTGCCTATGTGCGCGAGCTGTCCGCCGGCCAGCGCCCCGATATCTTCTGGGCCTCGGCGCCGGATGCATTCGAGGTGCTGGCGGGCATGAAGCTGCTCGACAACGTTGCCGATCTGGCCAACAAGAGCGCACCGGCCAAGGTCGGTGCCTACCCGATCAACGACCCGAAGGGGCGGTACCTCGGCCAGGCACTGGCCGGGTACGGGCTGATGTGGAATACGCGATACATGGCAGCCAACAAGCTGCCGGCTCCGGCACAGTGGGTCGACCTGACCAAGCCGGTGTATTTCGGCCACGTCGCGATGAGTTCACCGTCGCGCTCGGGAACCACTCACCTGACCGTCGAGACCATCTTGCAAGGCGAAGGTTGGGAAAAGGGCTGGAGCGATCTGCTGCAGATCGGCGCCAACAGCGCAGCGATCACCGAGCGCAGTTTCGGTGTGCCGGACGGCGTCAACAACGGTCAGTTCGGGGTCGGGCTGGTGATCGACTTCTTCGGCCTGGCCGGCAAATATTCGGGCTTCCCGGTCGAGTTCGTCTACCCGACCGTCACCGCGGTGGTGCCTGCGAATATCGCTCTGATCGCCGGCGGCAAGAATGCCGCCGAGGCCAGGCAGTTCATCTCGTTCACGGTGTCGCAGGAAGGCCAGCGGCTGCTGTACGACCCGAAGATCTCGCGGCTGCCGATCCTGCCGCCCGAGGCGATGGGCGGCAAGACGCCGGTGGGCTACCCGAACCCGTTCGAGATCGCCAAGCGAGCCAAGGTGCAGTTCAATTCCGATCTGTCCGAGTCGCGCTACAACGTGGTCTCGTCGATGTTCGACCAGACCATCACGTTTCGCCTGAAGGAACTGCAGGCCGCCGCCAAGGCGATCCACGAAGCCGAGGCCGCACTCGCGAAGAAGCCCAACCCCAAGGCCGCGGCGCTCCTCAAGCAGGCACGCGAAACGGCGTTTACCCCTGTCGTCGGCGCCCACATGTCGACCGACAAGGGCTTCCTGGACGTATTTACCGCAAACAAGAAGGACGCCGCGGCCAACAAGCAGGTGACCGGCCTCGAGGACCGCTGGAACTCGACGGCACGCGAGAACTACGCCCGAGCGAAGACGCTGGCCGAGCAAGCCCTCGGCATGGTTCGATAACCGTCGGCTGCGCAGCGTGACTGCGATGACCGCGGCCGCTGCGCCGCCGGCCGGGCTGCGCCCGCGTGGCATACGTCCCGGAGTCTGGCTGGCCGGCGGTCTCGTGCTGGCCTTTCTGCTGCTGTTCCTGGTCCTGCCGGTCGGGCGGGTCTTCTACACCGCCTTCGTCGAAGCCGACGGCTCGCCGACGCTCGGACACTTCAGCGCCTTCTTCAGCCAGGGGCTGATGCGCGAGTCGTTCTTCAACAGCCTCTACGTGGCGGTAATGTCCACCGTCTTCGCGGCACTGATCGCGATCCCACTGGCTTATTTCACGGTGCGCTTCGATTTTCGCGGGGCACTGCTGATCCAGACGCTGGGCGTGCTGCCGCTGATCATGCCGCCCTTCGTCGGCGCCGTGGCGATGCAGCTGATCTTCGGCCGATCTGGCTCGATCAACCTGCTGCTCAATGAATCGTTCGGTATTTCGCTGCCGATCATGGAGGGCCTCAACGGCGTCATCTTCGTCGAGAGCATCCACTATTTTCCGTTCATCCTGATGAACCTGACGGTGGCATTGCGCAACATCGACGGTGCGATGGAAGAAGCGGCAATGAACCTCGGCTGCCGAGGCTGGCGATTGTTCAAGCGGGTGATCTTCCCGCTGGCGATGCCCGGCTTCGTCGCCGGCGCCTCACTGGTCTTCGTCAAGGTCTTCGACGACCTGGGAACGCCGCTGGTGCTGGGCCAGACCAACATGCTCGCGCCGCAGGCCTATCTGCGTATCACCCAGGTCGGGCTCGAAGACCCGATGGGCTACGTCATCAGCGTGATCATGATCGTCTTCTCGATCGCCGCGATGGCGATGTCGGCGAAGATCCTGGCCGGCAAGGACTACTCGACACTGCAGAAGGGCGGTGCGAGCATCCAGCGCAGGCGCCTGTCGCCATTCGGCTCGTTGGCCGCCTACGGCTGGATCGGGCTGGTGCTGCTGCTGGTGTTGTCGCCCCACATCGGCGTGCTGCTGCTGTCGTTCGCCAAGGTCTGGAGCTTCGCGCCACTGCCCGATGCCTACACGATGCACCACTACGCCACCGTGTTCCAGGACTCGAGCGGCATGATCAAGAATACGCTGCTGTATTGCGGGCTGGCCGCAGGGCTCGACGTGATCCTCGGCGTGACCATCGCCTACCTGATGCTGCGCACCGCATTGCCGGCACGGCAATGGCTCGACTGGATCGCCACCGCGTCGCTGGCCGTTCCGGGCATCGTGCTGGCAATCGGCTACCTGCGCCTGTACAAGGGCGTCGCAGTGCCAGGCACCGAGGTCATGCTGACCAGCACCTGGGTCATCATCATGCTGGCCTATGCGGTGCGCCGCCTGCCGTATGCGCTGCGCTCATGCGTGGCCGCGTTGCAGCAGATCCATGTGTCGCTCGAAGAAGCGGCCGAAAGCCTGGGCGCGACCAAGATGCGAACGATCAGGCGCGTTCTGGTGCCGCTGATGGCCGGCGGCATCCTGGCCGGCTTCGTGACCAGCTTCATTACCGCTGCGGTCGAGTTGTCGGCGACGATCATGCTGACCTCCGCCGAATCGCAGGCGCCGATGAGCTACGGCATCTATCTCTACATGCAAAGCGTCGCCGGCCGCGGCCCGGGCGCGGCACTCGGTGTGCTGGCAATCGGCGTCGTGGCGCTCGGTACCTACCTGTCGCACGTGTTCGTCGAGCGCGCCAGCAACCGGTTGGCCGTGCGTCCGGTCGATGAAGACCTTCCGCCGCTGGCGATGGTTGCGCAACTGCCAGTCAAGCCTTGAACGAACCCGATCGCCGATGAAAAAAGTACCTGTCGAGTGTCGTCACGTGCGGCTGTCATTCGGTTCGACCGAGGTCTTGAAGGATGTCAACCTTGAAATCGAGCCGGGTGAATTTTTTGCGTTGCTCGGGCCTTCGGGCTCTGGCAAGAGCACGCTGCTGCGCCTGATCGCGGGCTTCAACCAGCACCAGCATGGCGAGGTGCTGATCGATGGCGCCGACGTCACCGGCAAGGCACCGTGGGAGCGCAATATCGGCATGGTGTTCCAGAGTTATGCCTTGTGGCCCCACCTGACCGTATGGGACAACATCGCATTCGGCCTGGTCGAGCGCAAGTTGCCGAAGGAGGCGATCAGGAAGAAGGTCGGCGAGGCCCTCGAGCTGGTCAGCCTGTCCCAGTATGCGCAGCGCCGGCCGGGCCAGTTGTCCGGCGGGCAGCAGCAGCGCGTCGCGCTGGCGCGCACCATCGTGATCGAGCCGCAGGTGCTGCTGCTCGATGAGCCACTGTCCAACCTCGACAAGACGCTGCGCGTGCAGATGCGTCAGGAATTGCTCGCGATGCAGCGCCGGCTCGGTTTGACGACGATCTTCGTCACTCACGACCAGGAAGAGGCAATGACGACTGCCGACCGGATGGCCGTTCTAGACAAAGGCGTGGTGCAGCAGATCGGTACCCCCGCAACGCTCTACGATTACCCGGCGAATACCTTTGTCGCCAATTTCGTCGGAACCATGAACCTGCTGTCGGGCAAGGTTCGCTCGCGCAGTGCCGATACCTTGACGCTCGATGTCGCGGGCGTCGGCGATCTGCGCTTCCCGCTGCTGCCGGATACGCCTGCGAGCGACACCATCGACGTCAGCTTCCGCCCGCATTCACTTCGCCTCGATGTCGCCGATGCCGCGCAGGACGCGCGTTATGTCTGGATGCCGGGGACCGTCGAGGCCAGCGAGTTTCTCGGCGAGTTCACCCGTTACCAAATTCGGGTCGGTCAGCAGCGCCTGGCGGTCGATCATCCACACCATGTCGGACTGTCGAGGTTTCCGGTCGGCGAGGCGGTGAGCCTCGGGATCGATCCATCGCAGGTGCGCTTGTTCGGTCATTGAGCGCCCGCGGGTCGGATGGAATTGCACCCGGTCCGCGCCGCCGTCACGGTCGCCCGCCACTTCAGTCCTCGCGCGACAAGGGACCGCGGCTGCGCTCGCACTTTGCGATGACCGTTCAAGGCGATGAATCTTGCTGATCCCATGCCCGCAACGGTTCTAAATCAGGCAGGCACCAGAGCGTCATCCCCTCTCCCGACACCGATCTCCCACACCCGGTGGCAGGCCACCCGCTGTCCGCCGCCGATGTCTTGCAGAGCCGGCACTTCGATGCCGCAGCGCGCCACCGCGTGCGGACAACGCTGGTGGAACGCGCAGCCTGAAGGCGGATCGAGCGGCGAGGGCAGCTCGCCCGCCAGCACCTGCTTGCGCTGGCGGGCGGCGGCGTCGATGCGCGGCGTGCTGGCGAGCAGGGCGCGGGTGTACGGGTGGCGCGGCGAACCGAAAAGAGTGCGCTTAGCCGCGCTCTCGACCACCTTGCCGAGGTACATCACGAGCACGTCGTCGGCGATCAGTTCGACCACCGACAGGTTGTGCGAGATGAAGACGTAGGCGACATGCGTCTCGTCCTGCAGGTCCATCAGCAGGTTGAGCACCTGGGCCTGGATCGACACGTCGAGCGCCGACACCGGCTCGTCGAGCACCACCACCTTGGGCTGCAGCATCAGCGCCCGCGCGATCGCGATGCGCTGG